>DAOQNB010000031.1:13964-17677 GCA_035335845.1 Acidobacteriota bacterium
CCAACTGCGGCCAAAAAACGCAGATTGGTTTCTGACCGGAGTGAAAACGAATGGAAAACCAGGAAAAAGCTGTACCCAGGGCTTCCCGTCGCAAGTTTCTCAGCCAGGCGCTGACAGCGGCAGGATCCGTGGTTGTTGCCCCAACGCTGATTGAATCGGCGACGGCGATTGGCGCCGAAGCGCCACCATCGTCAGTTCCCGTTGCCCCATCAGCCGCAGGTGAAATCTCGGTTACGTTGCACATCAACGGTGCCAAAAAGACACTTTCCATTGAACCACGTGTCACCTTGCTTGATACCTTACGCGAGCGTCTGGAACTGACCGGCAGCAAAAAAGGCTGTGACCATGGTCAGTGCGGTGCCTGCACCGTCTTGATTGACGGCCAGCGTGCCTATTCCTGCCTGTGTCTGGCGGTGATGCAGGAAGGAAAAGAAATTGTCACCATCGAAGGTCTGGCCAGGGACGAGGTTCTGCACCCTGTCCAGGAGGCATTTATTCACCAGGATGGATTTCAATGCGGATATTGCACACCGGGTCAGATTTGCGCTTCGGTGGCGCTGCTCGATGAAATCAAACGCGGGTGCGCCAGTGCAATCACCCCCGATTTGGTGAGTCCGCCGCAATTGAGCAATCTTTCCGAAGCTGAAATCAAGGAACGCCTGAGTGGGAACCTGTGCCGGTGCAGCGCTTATAACGGCATCGTGGCTGCCGTGCAACAGGCTGCTGGTCATACGCCACCATCTGCCGCGGCACTCGTGCTCGGTGCAGTCACAAAGGAGGGGGCATGAACAACTTTGGATATGTTCGCGCGACATCTGTCAAAGATGCCATTGACCGTTCGGCTGGTGACCCGAAAGCCATGGTTATTGCCGGCGGCACCAATCTGGTGGACCGGATGAAGGTTTTCCTGGATGAACCTTCCCAACTGATTGATATTTCACGACTTGAACTGAAGAAAATTGAAAAGACCGCTGACGGTGGCCTGCGCATCGGCGCGCTGGTAACCAACACCGAAGTTGCCGATCACGCTGAAGTCAGGGCTCAGTATCCAGTCCTGGCACGGTCCATTTTGTCTGGTGCATCGCAGCAAATCCGGAATCTGGCGACGGTTGGTGGGAATTTACTCCAACGGACGCGCTGCCCGTACTACTACGACACCGCCTTTGCCTGCAACAAACGGATTCCAGGCAGCGGCTGCCCTGCAGCCAATGGTATCAACCGTGGCCATGCTATTTTTGGGAATAGCGAGCACTGTGTGGCGGTTCATCCGTCAGATATGTGTGTGGCGTTGGCGGCACTGGATGCGGTGGTCGAAGTCGAGGGGCCAAAAGGACAGCGAAAAATTGCCTTCGGTGAGTTTCATCGGCTGCCGGGTGATACGCCAAACCGGGACACCAATCTGGAACCCGGCGAGCTCATCACGGCGGTGACAATTCCAGCCTCACCATTCGCCAAAAGCAGCGTCTATCTCAAATTGCGGGATCGGGCGTCGTATGCGTTTGCCCTGATTTCAGTCGCCGCTGTCCTGGATGTGTCTGGCAAGAAAATCAAAACGGCCCGGCTTGCCCTGGGCGGCGTGGCCCATAAACCCTGGCGCACAACCGAAGCCGAAGCCTTTTTACAGGGTAAATCAGCGGATACAGCCACATTCCAGAAAGCAGCGGAACTGGCGCTCAAAGGCGCGAAACCACTGTCTCATAATGAATTTAAGGTTACTCTGGCCAAACGGGCGATTGTTCGCGCATTGACGATTTCGGCCAAAGGAGGAGGTGTCGCATGACCAAAGTGATCGGAACTTCCGTCAGCCGAACCGATGGATTGGCCAAAGTCACCGGCACAGCCACATATGCTGCCGAGCATCAAATCCCTGGACTGGTTCATGGGTATCTCGTAACCGCCAGCATTTCGGCGGGTCGGATCAAAAACATTGACACCAAAGAGGCTGAAAAAGCCCCAGGCGTGATCGCCGTCTTTACCCATCGCAACCCACCCAAAATGTTTATGCCAGCCAATGACTTTATGAATTCACGAATTTATGAAGCCCGGCTGCCGCTCTCAGATGATAAAGTCCACTATGCCGGTCAAATTATTGGGGTTGTGGTGGCTGACACGCTGGAACGAGCCCGTCACGGGGCCCATCTGGTCAAGGTTGACTATGACATGGCGAAACCCGTGGTATCAGGCAGGGACACCAGTTACAAAGATGCGTCCTCAATGTTTGGCGAAGAACTCAAATTTCAAAAAGGGAGTTTTGAAACTGGAACGTTTGCGGCTGGTTCAGCCAGCGCTGCTGCCAAAGTTGATGCCGTTTACGGAACAGCAACCGAACTTCATTCCCCAATGGAGCCGCACGCCATCATCAGCCACTGGCATTCGGACGGTTCGTTGACCGTGTATGAGCCATCTCAGTGGGTCTATGGCACACAACGAACCTATGCCGATTTGTTTGGAATTGCCCCTGAAAAAGTGCGGATTGTAACACCTTTCATCGGTGGTGGATTCGGGTCAAAGGCATTTCCCTGGCAGCATTCGGTGTTGTGCGCCGCCGCCGGACGGGCCATTGATCGCCCACTGAAACTGGTGGTCACTCGCCGGCAAATGACGGCCAATACAGGGCATCGGTCAGAAACAGAACAGACGGTTCGGCTGGCAGCCACCGCTGATGGTACCCTGACCGCGATTGAACATCTGGCGAAAACCTCGACGTCGCCAGTTGAAACCTTTGCCGAACCCTGCACCGGCATCACACCAGTGATGTACAAAGCACCCAATCTGCGAACCCAGCAGGAAATCGCGGTTCTTAATATCGGAACGCCAACGTTTATGCGCGCTCCGGGTGAAAATCCAGGTCTGTTTGCGCTGGAATCGGCCATGGATGAACTGGCCTGGACGCTCAAGATGGATCCAATCGAATTGCGCCTCAAGAACGAAACGACCGAGCATCAACAGCGAAAAATGCCTTTTTCTTCAAAGTTTTATGCTGACTGTCTCAAAGTCGGTGCCGAGCATTTTGGCTGGAAAGACCGCCCCAAAGTACCTCGGTCACTCACCAAAGACGGAAAACTGATTGGCTGGGGTGTGGCTGGCTCAACTTTCCCCGGACTCCGAATGCCCGCCACGGTTAAAGTCCGCCTGCTGGCCAATGGAACGGCTGAAGTTTTGACTGCCGGCAACGATATGGGCACCGGGGCCTACACGGTCGTCGCTATCACAGCGGCTGAAACGCTTGGTCTCCCAGTTGAGAAAATCCACGTCCAGATGGGCGATTCGCGCCTTCCGGATGGTGGACTGGCTGGGGGTTCCCAAATGACAGCCACCCTGGCGCCAGCCGTAACTGCCGCCTGTCAGGCCGTGTTGAAACAGGCCAAGGCCAGTTCAGCTTCTGAAGCCTTTGACGGACTCCAAAAATCAGGCCGTGGTGCCGTTGAAGCGACGGCAACCTCTTCACCCGGCGCGGAAATGCGGAAATGGGCATTCCAATCGTGGGGAGCACATTTCTGTGAAGTCGCAGTGGATGAAGAAATTGGTCGGTTGAGAGTCACCCGCTGGCACGCGGTGATGAATATCGGTCAGGTTATCAACAGCAAAGCGGCTGCCAGTCAGGTCCGTGGGGCAGTAATTATGGGAATTGGTCAGGCGCTCATGGAAGAATGTGTCTTTGATCCAAACCTTGGAAATCCCGTGGTCTACGATCTGGCGACGTATCACTTCCC
>DAOQNB010000032.1:0-17275 GCA_035335845.1 Acidobacteriota bacterium
CCGGTGACGAGAATTCGGTTCATAGGTCAGGGTTCAGGGTTCAGGGTTCAGGGTTTTAAAAAAACAAAAGGACGAAAAGGACAAAAGGAACAAAAAGGACGAAAAGAAATCTGAAGGCAACCTCATGAACTTGTTCTTTTAGCCCTCAGCCCCAAGCCCTGTTTTTTCAACCCGGAACCCGCCTTTATTCAGAATTTCATCTGCTTCAAATATTCGCGAAACTCCGGCCCCAGGTCAGGTCGCTTGAGGGCATATTCGACTGTGGCAATCAAAAATCCAAGTTTATCGCCGGCATCGTGGCGAGTTCCTTCAAATTCATAGGCATACATCGGCTGTTCCTTGAGCAGAAGACGCATAGCGTCGGTGAGTTGAATTTCACCGCCGGAGCCACGCGGCGTCCGTTCAAGGGCTGGGAATATTTCGGGGGTCAAAATGTAGCGGCCAATGATAGCCAGATTCGAGGGGGCCTGGTCAGCCGGTGGTTTCTCAACCATATCACGGATTCGATAAGTTCGCTCACTTACCGCCTCAACATCCAGTACCCCAAATCGTGAAATGGCTGGGCCTTCGACACGGGTGGTACTGATGATTGAATGACCATACCGTTCATAGGCCGAGACCAGTTGTTTAAGGCACGGGGTTTGGGAATCAATGATATCGTCGCTCAAAATGACGGCAAAGGGTTCATCTCCGATCAACTCCTTGGCAACCAGCACCGCATGACCAAGGCCAAGTGCTTCTTTTTGACGAACATAGGCAACATTAACCATCCGCGAGACCGACTGAACTTCTTCCAGAAGCGCCACTTTGTTTCGATCACGAAGCGTGGTTTCCAGTTCAAATGAAATGTCAAAGTGATCTTCGAGCACGTTTTTCCCGCGCCCGGTGACAATGATGATTTGTTCGATGCCACTGGCCAGGGCTTCTTCAACCCCATATTGAATCAACGGTTTATCAACGAGCGGCAACATTTCTTTGGGTTGGGCTTTGGTGGCGGGGAGAAACCGGGTGCCAAGTCCAGCCGCGGGAAAAACAGCTTTGCGAACGCGCTTCATAGGTGAGTGCTCCTTTGGTACAGTCTGAAAAATGGTGATGAGAGGTGTGATACCATCTTGGGCTGAGGGTATGGGGCTCAGGCTGAGGTAAATTCCAGGCTCACAGTTTCACCAAAGCAAGCGACGTACCACAGGCGAAAACAATGTAGCGAGCGCACCAACCAGACGGAGCTATCGGTATTGGAAGGTAATGGTGGTCGAGACTTTGACCGGTTTGCCATTCTGGAGCGTGGGTTGAAATTCCCACTCAGCAGCGGCATTCACTGCTGGTTGATACAGATGTGGTGGGCCGCTGAGAGGTCTGGCCATTTCAACCAGTCCGTCTTCTGAAATCAAGACGTCAACCACCACATCTCCTTTTCGTCCAAACCATCGAGCGCCCAGAGGGTAATCTGACTCAAGCCGGCGAAGAACTTTCCCAGCCATTTCCAGTTCGGATTTTTGAACAATCGTTGACGGATCAGTGACAGTTGCCTGACCTGAACGATGAAATTCAGTTGCCCCAGGCGGTAAAGCCGGACGCGGAGGCGGTGGGCCCATCATCCGCAGCCCCAACCCACCAGCCACAACCAGCACACCAATTCCGATCAACCAGGATCGGGGCACGTTCTTCCACCATCGAGTCACGGACCTGGTGTTAGATGAAACAGGTGGTGCGGTCGGTTGAACCGGAACAGCGGCGGCGCCAGTTGGACGGGCAGAAGTTAATCCATCTGATTGACGGGCAAGTGGCGCCAGGGAATCAAACACAGTCTCAGCCGTTGAGAGACCCTCAGCCGTCTTATTTCCCGCTTTGGTCACTGCCACGGGTGAAACTTCCTGGCCCCCGGTCGAAGATGACGGAACAAACAGCCTCATCGAAGCCGGTTGGGGGCGGTCATCATACGGGAAGTTGTACAGGTTGAGACTTTGGGCTGCCAATCGAAGGTGACGCCGCAGGTCTCTGGCTGAAGCCGGTCGGTTCGCAGCTTTCAGTGACAGGGCCTGGTGCAGAATTTCCGCAATGGGCAGTGGCACCATTGGGTTGATTTCACTCGCAAGTTGAAGTGGATCTGGATTTTCCCCGACAATGGTCATCGCCCGGGTTAAGGCATCCACGGGTGCTTTTCCAGTCAACAAATGGTAAATTGTTGCTCCAAAAGCAAATAAATCGCTTTGCGGGTCAGTTCCAGTTCCCTGGATTTGTTCAAGTGGGGCATATGACAGTGTAAAGGCCATAATGCTCCCAGCCCCCGTGGTCATCTCTGAGAGCGAGCGATGGCCTTTTGCCAGACCAAAATCGAGGAGAAAGATATTTCCAGCCTCGGTCAATTTGATGTTGGCGGGTTTGATATCCCGATGAATGACTGGCGGCTCCTGGGTGTGCAGATATTCCAGCGCATCCAATAATCCATCTGCCCAGCGCAAAACCTGTTCCATCTGAAACGATCCACCATTGAGGGCCAGGAGCTGCTCAAGGTTCTTTCCAGGAATAAATTGCATGACCAGGAACTGCCCCTGGTCATCTGAGAAATGGTCACTGACCACTGGAAGCGCCCGGTGATGGAGTCGAGCCAGCAATTTGGCTTCGCGTTCAAAGGCCTTTCGCAATTCTTCCTGAGAAAAGAATGTTTCTTTGAGTGCGACAATCGAATCCAGCCGCTCATCTTTCGCTTCATACACCGCCCCCATCCCACCCTCACCAAGTGAACGGATGATGCGATACCGGTTTTGGAGCAGCGTGTTGGAGGTGAGCATAATCGGTGACGGGTAACTGGTACTTAGTTCTTTGTTTTTGGTGCTTTGTTTCTGAAAGTGCCTGGTTTCTCAGTACCAGGGACCAGGGACTAAGCACCAGTTACCAAAGGGGTTAGCTGGCAAACCATCCAATTGGCCGTTCGCTCAAATCAACCCAGACGCTCTTGGTTTGGGTATAGAGTTCCAGCGCATGGATTCCCATTTCCCGACCGTAGCCTGATTGTTTATAACCGCCAAATGGAATCGCCGCATTGAACATGTTGTAAGTATTGATCCAGATTGTCCCGGCTTTGATCGTGCGGGCAAACCGGTGAGCGCGCTTGATGTCACGTGTCCAGAGACCGGCAGACAATCCATAAATTACATCATTGGCCTGCTTGACCAGGTCTTTTTCATCCTTGAAAGTCAGCACCGAGACCACCGGGCCGAAGATTTCTTCCTGGGCGACACGCATCTTATTGTTGACATTGCTCAGGATCGTCGGTGAGAAGAAATATCCTTTGGCCAGCACTTCATCGTCAGGTGACGCGCCACCAGTGACAACAGTTGCCCCTTCTTCGCTGCCAATATCAACATATTTCTTGATGCGGTTGAGTTGTTCACGCGAAACCTGCGGCCCCATATGGGTCGCTTTGTCGAGCGGATTGCCAACCCGGATGGTTCTGGCACGGTTGGCCAGTTTTTCGACAAATTCATCGTGAATGCTTTCTTCAACAAACAGACGTGAACCAGCGGTGCAGACCTGTCCTTGATTGAAGAAGATGGCAAAGAGCGCGCCTTCCACAGCGTGGTCCATATCGGCATCGGCAAACACAACGTTTGGCGCTTTACCACCCAGTTCAAGCGAAACCCGCTTCAGATTTGAGCGGGCTGCGGCTTCAGCCACCAGCTTGCCAACTTCGGTGGAGCCGGTAAAGGCCACCTTGTCAACATCCATATGGGAAGACAGTGCGGCACCAGCGGTTTCGCCAAAGCCGGGGACAATATTGAGCACGCCGTCTGGAAGACCGGCTTCGAGGAAAATTTTGCCCAGTTCCATCGCTGAGCAGGGCGTTTGCTCGGCTGGCTTGAGCACAATCGTGTTCCCGGCAGCCAGTGCCGGAGCCAGTTTCCAGGCGGCCATCAACAACGGGAAATTCCACGGAATGATTTGTCCGCAGACGCCAACCGGCTCGCGGAGCGTGTAGTTGAAAAAGTTATTGTTGATTGGAATCGTGTCGCCCTGGATTTTCCCGGCCAGGCCAGCGAAATACTCAAAATTTTCAATGGTTTGCGGAATATCAACATAGGTCGTTTCCCGCAGGGTTTTGCCATTGTCGAGCGTTTCAAGCTCGGCCAGTTCTTTGGCGCGGTCAGTGATAATCTGTGCGGCTTTATAGAGGATTTTCCCGCGCTGATGCGGAGTCATCCGGGCCCAGGGGCCACTTTCAAACGCCCGACGCGCAGCGGTGACAGCCAGGTTGACATCTTCTGCTTCACCTTCAGCCACGTGGGCCAGCACTTCACCAGTTGAGGGATTCAGCGACTCAAAAGTACGTCCTGACATGGCATCCACAAATTTGCCATCAATCAAGAGCTGGTATTGGCGAGGTGAGGATTGTTCCGATGATGAAATTTTAACTTCTGGGGTTGACATATGAAACGAACTCCTTGAATGGCTGTGTCGAGGTGCAACACAGTTTTGAATAGATTTTCAGCCTGAAACCCAAATGTTCACGGTCAGAAATTTGAGGTTAAACACTATTTATGGAGGGGATCCTTGTGGTGAAATTGCGACTTTATATGCCATTCTTCCAGCAATGTGAAGTGATTCACACCTCAAACGAAAAAACAGCCAACCACTTGAATCAAACCGGAAAGGAATTTTTTGCGTGTCTGACCAACGAACTCAAGCGTATCTGTATGACCTGTATGTAGCACCGCTCTGGAGAGAGCGCTTTGATCAGTTGTTTATTGAAGAGGTTGGGATTCCAACCCAGGGGCAGATCCTGGTATTGGAATGCGGTACCGGTGGATTGGCACTTGAAGTTGCCGCCGCTTTAAAAGATACTGGGACTGTCGTCGCCAGTGATCAGGATGAAGAGATCCTGGAACTGGCCCGGGCCAAAGCTCTCGCCACCAAAGTAGAGAATATTCGGTTTGTTTCAAGCGGCGAAATTCAGGCTGAATTTACGCCCCACACCTTTGATCTGACGTTGGGAGACGCCTCACTCTTACCACCAACCCAGATCCAGCCAATGCTGAACAATTTGTATCGCCCACTCACAACTGATGGCACAGCGGTCCTCTATGCCATCACTCGTGGAAGTTTCGATGAGTTTTTTTCGATCTACTGGGAAGCCTTGTTTGAATGTGGTCTGGCCCAACAACTGCAGCCACAACTGGAACAGGTCCTGAATCTCTATCCAACACCGGAAGAAATCGAAGCCTGGGCAGTCGCAGCCGGTTGGAAAAATGTGCAGTTAGTTCTGGAAAATGAGGAATTTACCTTTGACACCGGAGAGGATTTTTTGTCATCACCACTCATTTCCAGCTACCAGATTGAACGCTGGCTTCATATCGTGCCCACAGCGGCTGAAATCATTCAGGTGAGACAGACCATCGCAACGATTATTGACCGTGATCGAGGTGGGTATCCGTTTGATATCACCATTAAAGCCGCACTGGTCACTGGAAAACGAACGACCTAAACAAAAACACACAACAAGCTCGGCCCCAAACACGCACAACATCAATTTCATCAACGCCTGAAACCCTCTTAATCCAACTTTTGACGGCCCCGAGGAGGATTTTATGAACGGGAGAAGTTTGTTTTTTGCCTCTGATCTTTGGGTGAAATTTTTTTTCGTCATCTTTACCACCACACTGCTGTGGCTGCCCTCGGCACTGGTGGCAGCCGATGACAAACCATCACTTCAACAAGTGGTTGACCGGCATACACAGGCGCTGGGCGGAACAGAACGACTCAGCAAAACAAAATCGAGAGTCGCTCGCGGAAAAGCTGAGTTAATCCCAGGACGCGGCTCCGGATTGTCCCAAATGTCTGGGGAGGCTGTGTTTTATTCAAAAGCCCCCAACAAAGTGCGCATGGATTTTGTGTTTGGCGGCTTTGGGGTAAAGCGCGGGTACAATGGCACTGAGGCGTGGATTAAACCAGCCCCTCCGGCCAGCGATAGTGCCATGACCAAAGCCTTCACCTCGTTACTCAAATCAGGTGGATTGCTGCACGAGATTTCAGTCTATGACGGCCTGATCGAAGCGTTTCAACGTGAAAGCGATCTCAAAGTCAAAGGCACCAAAAAGGTCAACGACATCGAATCGTATCAACTTGAACTGAAACAAACCGATGTGACGCCAAAACTCTTTGTTGATACCGCCAGTGGAAATCAAATCCGTACAGCATTTTCAGTGCTCTATAACCCGGCGGCCAACCCCAACTCAGCCGCACCGATTGGCGGAAGTGGCGGTGGACTCATCGGATCATCGCCGATGTCGTCATCAGGTTCATTTTCCAGCCCAACCGCCTTTACGGTCGAAATTGACACCAGTGACTATCGTGAGGTCAACGGGATTAAACTTCCACACGCCTATAGCGAGCGCCTCCCGTTTTACACGATTAAAGTCACGATTCTGAAATATGAAGAAAATGTCGAAATCAGTGATGTGATTTTTAATCAATAGACCTGGGCTGGGGTCAGTCAGCTAAACACGACGGGCCTGAGACTGAAATTAAGGGATGCGAGATGAACGTACTCCATTTTTTCAGTCCAACGTCTTCAGCCCCAGGCCCGTCGCCCATTTCCTCCCCCCTTGTGTCTTCAGCTTGTATTCCCGTGACACACACCAAACACTATGGGTACCTGGCTTGGTTTCGCTGTGATTTTAATGGTGATTGCGGCTTTGTTTTGGTATGAACTTTCTTTCTATGGGAACCTCAAAGTCCAGCAGAAAGATACACCATCGGCCAAAGCCCGGTTCGGACGCCGTACAGTGGGGATTGTTTTGCTCTTAATTATTTCACTGATGACCTTTTTGGGGCTGCAACATCAAGCCTCATTTCCTTCACCAATTTTCTTTTTGTTGTATTGGGGTACCTGTTTCCTTCTGACGCTCATTTTGATTGTGCTCGCCTTACTTGATACTCACGCCGTCTTGAAACAGGCGGTTGCGACCTATACCGACACGGCGGAAGAAGAAAAGCGGTTTCGCGAATTCATGAAAAAACACGTTCAGGCAGAGTCAAATAAGGGAAACAAACCGTAGTTCAGAGTTTTGTATTCTGAAAAGGATACGGGATAAAGAATCAGAAAACCTGGTGTCCCCTGCCCCCCTGTCATCTTATCATTTGTCACCCTGTCATCTATCTGTCTGTCACGCTGCCATCTCTTCCAATGACCCCACCTGCATCCTCAAAACCCGCTCAAACCTGGTTGTGGATCTACGTCTCAGCATTTTTGCTTCGGATGGCAAATAACTTCTTTGGCGTCTTTTCACCAATCGGTGTTATCCCGGTAGCGGCTGATTCTTTTTTTCATATGCACCGCATCCGGTGGGCGACCGAGCATGGATTTCAGGTTCCGGATGTGGAGCGCTACCTGAACTTTCCGATTGGGGCGCACACCTACTGGCCATATGGGTTTGACCTGGTATATGCCGCCTTTGCCCGCCTGATCACCCCATTGCATCCAGACCCGTGGTGGACCTTTGCCACAGCCTCGGTCGTCACACCACTCATCAGCGCCTTGACTCCTTGTCTGGTGTTTGAAATCGGAAAAACACTTGGAAGTAAACGGCTTGGAATCTGGTCAGCCTTCTTGTGCGTGATTTTGCCGTCAATCACCATGACCGGCAGCATTGGCTATGTTGATCACCATGTTTTCGAATCCTTCTGGCTGGCGGTTTACCTGCTGGCCTATCTCAAAGCCCTCACGCTATGTGAAAGTCACCTGGTAAAAGCCCGCTGGCTGGCCCGGCTGACGGGTGTTGCCATGACGGCTGGGGTTTTGTTTACCACCGTTTTGCCGATTCTGCTGCCGCTCCACACTGGCGTTGTGGTGTGTCAGATCGTTCGCGAATGGAGGAAGTCAAATACGACGGTAATTCGCCAACTGATTGAACTCAATAGTTTTGTGTATACAGCTTTTGCCATGACGCTGCTGCCGTTTGTCACCCTGCCAATTGCGGAACCCAATGGAATCAATCCCGCGCTTATCTTTTCCTGGTTGTTTGGATTTGGGCTGGCCAGTACGGTACTGATCCTGCTCAATTTCTGGAAACTTCAGACTAATGACAAACCAGGGATTCCTGTTCAGTGGCGGTTCGGGATGTGCCTCCTGGCTCTGGGGTTGGTCCTGGTACAAACCAATCTTTCGTCAGCGCTGTCATTTCTTGAATATGGAATTGGCCACTTGTTGCGCGGTGATCCCTGGGTCGCAACGGTCCAGGAAAACCTTCCACTCTGGTATTTCCCAGCCTCACGCATCTTCGGAATGTTTTCAGGGTTCGTCGTGGTTTGGCCAGTTGCAATTGGCCTGATGCTTAAACGGGGCTGGGAAAAATCGCCGCTGCTTTGGGCAGTCACCCTGTTGGGCATCGTCCAGGCTGGGATTACGGTCTTACAACTCCGGTTTTGCGGATTTGCGACCGTGACCTACGCCCTAACCCTGGGATATCTGGTGACGGCTGCGATTGAATGGCTTTATCAACGATTTGACCTGAAAGAAACCACGACTGTGCGTGAAATCAAGGGACTGGTCTGTTTTGTTGGCGGCCTTCTGATATGGCTTGGGATGTTGTGGCCCATTCTGGCCAATATCGTTTATCCAACTGCATTTATTGGCAGTGTCAGTCCAATGTTCTTTCGTCTGTTCCCTACCTTGCAATGGATAAACCGCCACACACCGCCTGTTTCCCCCCAAGCGAATGCCACAACCGACTATTGCATCGCGGCAGATTGGATTGCAGGTCACTGGATTGTCCTGATGGGCAACCGTCCGGTGCTGGCTTCGCCGATGGAACATACCCAATCACATCGCGAAGGCATTCATGACGGTGCTGCCGCTCTGATGTTGCCACCCGAAGCAGCCTTTCACGTTATGGAGCGCCGTCGAATCCGGTATCTTCTGGTCACGGATATTCAGGTAACGACTTTTCTTGAAGCCGCTTACTGGGATCTTGCCACCAACCAGATTACATTCCCGCGTTCGCAAACCGAAACAATCCGAGAGGCGCTTTATTTTCGGTTGCTGCGTGATGCAATTCCTGCCAATGATCCCGCAGCCAGAGTACTCCGTCATTTAAGGCTTGTTCACGAAGCCCCATCAGCCGGTGAAGAAATCCCCTATGCGCGGCTGTTTGAAAGGGTTCCAGGAGTTGAACTCTCTGGAACTACCCAACCAAATGCTGAAGTCCGATTGACGGCTCAGCTTTATACTTCCAATGGGCGCCTCATCACGTATGCTGATGCCGTGACCGCTGATGCAACTGGGAAATTTCAGGTGGTTGTTCCCTATGCGGCAGGTCAACAGGCTCATTCTGAAGTTCGAATGCTGACCCCATACAAAATTGAATCTGCCGGGAACCAAAGTGTGCTTGTGGTGACTGAAGCAGAGGTACTTTCCGGTGCCAAACGAGAAGTGAATTGGAATGAAGAATTGAGAATGAAGAATTGAGAGTGAAGAATGAAGAACGGTATCGTTTTTTAGCTAACTATTTCTGTAGTGTTTTCACTGATCACAGCTCAGAAACTATTGAAAAATCTGGATTTGTTTTTCGTGTTTTTCGTGTATTGCGTGGTTTCTTGATCTGAAATTCTATCGTTACGCTCCGCCACTGACACCCAATTCCTGAAAGCTTGCATCCAGCCGCTTGACTCCGTACACTCTCAACTTCTCAATAACTACTTCGTCTAGCTGCAACTTATTGTTTTTGAATCAGTTGTACCGTTTTGGAATAAAATCCTTATATTCAAAAACAATCAAGTAATTCAATCAAATAAACTTAGTGAACGACTGACGACTGACGACTGACTGGTATTATTTGACACATTCGTGCTTTTCAATATTGAAGGTTCGCTATGAAAATCTGTCCTGCCTGTAATCATCAATTCGAAGACACCCTTAAATTCTGCCCCAATGACGGAACGGCGCTGGCCTCACCAGATACGGTTCCTTCAACCCTACCAAATAACCCGAAGGAAACTGATTCCCTGGCTGGCAAATTGATTGCCGGGCGCTATCAAATCCTGGCCAGGCTTGGCGAAGGCGGAATGGGTGCGGTCTACAAAGCTGAGCAGACGATGATGAATCGAACCTGCGCCATCAAAATCATGAATCCGGCTTACACTCAGGATCACGATGCCGTCAGCCGTTTTCATCGCGAAGCGCAGATGTCGAGCAAGCTTGATCATCCGCATGCCATTCATATTTATGACTTTGGAAATACAGAAGATGGGCTGCTCTATCTGGTCATGGAATTTGTCGAAGGCCAGACCCTGTCCTCACTGCTGAAAAAAAGCGGTCCGCTTTCCCTTGAACGCACCATGACGATTGCCCGTCAGGCCGCCGCCGCACTCGAAGCCGCCCACAAGCTCAACATCGTGCACCGGGACCTCAAACCTGACAACATCATGATTGCCCACCGCGACAACAGCGACTGGGTCAAGGTCCTGGATTTTGGAATTGCCAAAGTATCTGGTGAAGACCACCGCTGGGATGTCACCAAAGCTGGAATGGTGATTGGAACGCCGCTTTATATGTCACCGGAACAACTTTCCGGAGATCGCCTGGACCCACGCTCAGACATCTATAGCTTTGCACTGATTATCTATCAGATGCTCACTGGCGGACTGCCTTTTACAGGTGACAATGCCCAGGCCGTTATGGTCAAACGACTGACCGAAACACCTCTTCCAATGGCGACGGTCAATCCACGAGTCAGTATTTCAGCCACGGTTGAAAATGCGATTATGCAAGGACTGGCACGCAATCGTGATCACCGTCCCTATGACGTCGGCACGTTCCTCCAACTGCTCGAACAGGCCATCCGAACCACATCGCCCTCAGCCTTTGCCGGAACGATTCAATATGTGGCGCAACGCGGCGACACCAATCCAATCAGCCCGGCGGCAACCCACGTGACCGGGGCCAAAGGGCCGTCGGCACCGGCTTCCAGTTCAGTCCTAGCACCCAGCCCTACCCCACCAACCCCAGGGCAACCGCAGCCGCCGGTTCAGCCAATCGGATCCAACAGCGCAATGCCCCCGATTCCAACCATTCCTCAGCCCCAGGGAACACCAGGGCAGGCATTTGGGGCGCCGCCCGTTCCACCGGGATTTGGGTATCAACCAGGACCACAACCCGGCCAGGGCGTAGGAGTTCCACAGAGTGGCGTTCCGCAACCACCACCAAGTCCGCCTCCACCAGCCCCACGGAAAAGTTATGCCGGGTTGATTATTGGCCTGGTGCTTGTTTTTGCCGTCCTGGGTGTGGGTGGTGTTTGGGGTATCTGGCAGTTTGTGCTGAAAAAAGATACACCGCCCGTGGTAACCACTGATCCCAAACAACCTGAGAAAAAACCAGACTCCTCATCTGGAGATTCCAAACCAGCCACCACTCCGACTGATCCCACCGTGACCACAGAACCTGAAACTCCGACGGTCACGGCGAATCCAATCGCTGGAGATGAAGCTGCCGCCAAAACCAGCTATGACGAAGGACTCAAGCTGGCCAAAGAGAACAAGCTTTCAGAAGCCATTGTCAAATTTCAGGAAGCCGTCAAAGCCAAACCTGATTACGGCGAAGCTCATCTGGCTCTGGGCACCGGGCTCTTTGCACTCCACCAAATTCCGGAATCAATTAACGCCTATACCCAGGCAATTCGTTATGTGACTGATGCTGACAAAAAACATAAGGCCCACTATGGACGGGGGCTTGGTCAATGGGAGTCACAAGCATTTACTGAGGCGGCACAAGATTTCAAAACTGCTTATGAAAATAAGCCAACTGAACAGGAATTACTTGTCTATCAAGGGTTTATGCTGCAACTTGCCGGCAATACAGACGAAGCCAACACGGCCTACGATACCTATTTGCAATCCAATAAAATCGGAAAGTTTGCCCGCTATGCCAGACTGTGCCGGAGTGGCAAAGCCAGGCCTCCAGCAACGTTGAAAGAATTTGACAGCTATCCGTTGGACTAAATTAGGGTTCAGGGTTCAGGGTTCAGGGTTTTCAGATTTTTGTCATTTTTGTTCTTTTCCTAGTCCTACAACGAGGTTTTAATAAAAAACCGGGTTTTGAGCCGAGGAACTGGGTGGTAGGCCTGTAGCCCACTGGGACCAAAGGCTTGCTCTCCTTCCTGCTTCGCAAGTTAAAACCGAAATCTCGTTGTAGTACTAATACCGTCTTGTAATGTAACCCTCATATTAGAAAACAGCTAAACTGTTGAAAAAATTGTATTTCTCCGCAACCCTAAACCCTGAACCCTGAACCCTGAACCCTAATTGGTATAAAACTCAGGTTTCTCACACTCCTCACAAACCATGTCAACTTTGTTTATCCGCAACGGTCATCTCATAGACCCGGCGCAAAACCTCGACGCGCCAGGTCATTTACTCATTCAGGATGGACGCATCGCCGCCATTGGCCCTGACCTCACCGCTCCGCCCGAAGCTGAAATTTTTGAGGCAAGCGGCCTGGTGGTGGCACCTGGGTTCATTGATATCCATGTACATTTGCGCGAACCTGGCCAGACTCATAAAGAAACGATTGCCACTGGTACCCGGGCGGCGGCAGCAGGTGGGTTTACCGCCGTCTGTTGTATGCCCAATACATCACCGGTGAATGATTCACCGATGATTACCCGGTTTATTTTGGATCGGGTGCGGGAATCAGGGTTAACACGGGTCTACCCTATCGGCGCGATTACCAAGGGCTCGGCGGGTGAAACCCTGGCCGAAATCGGCGGCATGCGTGAAGCCGGAATTGTTGCGATTTCAGACGATGGTCACCCGGTCAGAAACGCCCAGGTCATGCGGCGAGCCATGGAATATGCCTGTGACTTTGGCCTGCCGGTGATTGATCACTGTGAAAACAAAGACCTTTCGGCTGGCGGGGTGATGAATGAAGGTATTTATTCAACCTTGCTTGGCCTGCGCGGCATGACCCGTGCTGCCGAGGAAGTTGATGTTGCCCGTGATATCGTGCTGGCCGAACTGACCGGGGCTCACGTTCATATTGCCCATTTGAGCACGGCAGGCTCGGTCAATCTGGTTCGCTGGGCCAAATCCAACGGCGTGCGCATCAGTTGCGAAGTCACGCCACACCATTTCACGCTTACCGATGCCGCCACCGATGGCTTTAATACCAATGCCAAAATGAACCCGCCGCTCAGAACCGAACGCGATGTCGAGGCCCTGCTTGAAGGCATCGCTGACGGGACAGTTGATGTGATTGCCACCGATCACGCACCGCATTGCGGTGAAGAAAAATCCCAGGATTTTGACAGCGCCCCGTTTGGGATTCTGGGCCTCGAATCAGCCGTTAGTCTTGCAATCGAAAGGCTTTACAATGCAAAACATATCAGCCTGAACCGATTGGTGGATTTGTTTTCGACAGCACCCGCGCGATTACTCAACCTTCCTGGCGGAAGTCTTCGCGCTGGCCAACCCGCTGATGTCACCATGCTCGATCTCACCCGAAGTGTTCAGTTTCAAGTTGGACAATGGCAGTCCAAAAGCCACAATTCGCCCTTTGACGGCTGGCAACTTACCGGCGCGCCAGTGGCAACCTTCATTGGCGGAAAACAAATCTTCGGAGACGGCAAAATTTTGGTCGAAGGGGGAAATTTATGAGTACGCCTCACCCGCGTTTGCAGCACATCGTCAGGTTAATGCTGGTATTGATGATCGGCACCGTGTCTGTTTCCGGTCAGGTTCCAACTGGATTACCACCTGATGGCCCAAATCCAAATGCCGAGAAAAGCGGAAAGATTCCCCCAGTCCTGCAGAGAAAACGATCATCAATTCAGGTCTATGCCCGGTTGATGCAACTCGAAGATCAACGCTATTTCAGCCCCGAGGAGTTTAACTCGTTCCTGATCACCAGCCATGCGGGGATTCGTCGCCGGGCGGCCATAGCGATTGGTCGGATTGGCGACCCGCGCGGTCTGCAAACCTTGTTTGATCTGCTGGTTGACGATGGCAACCCAACGGTTCGCGCCGCCGCCGCCTTTGCGATTGGTGAAATTGAATACCCTGATACGCTTGGAACACTCGTCCAAATCTTTGACACAAAGAACGAAGTACCACTGGTTCGTGCCCGGATTGCCGAAGCAATGGGCAAAGTCTTTGGAAATCCAACCAACGCCGGCAAATTTGTCAAAGGTGACCCGGAGGCAGCTTTAGACCGGTTGTTGCGGCAGGTTCCAACCGCCAAAACCCAACTGGCGGCTGGAAGTGACGAAGAAAAACTCGCCACGCTTTCGATGACGGCCTTGATGCGAACCAAATCCCCAGAAGCCATCATGCCACTCGTTGGTGCGCTCGAATCAACCAACACCGCTGTTCGCTGGCACGCGGCCAACGCCCTGTCACGCCTGCTCCCGGCACTCAATACCAGTTTCGACGCCAAAGTTGTCTTTCCCCGACTGATTGCCGCCACCAAAGACCCGGAACCGCTGGTCCGCGCCCTGGTTGCGCGACCATTGGGACTGGCACACACACCTGAAGCCACCCAGGCCCTGGTCAAATTGCTGGCAGATTCAAATGATCAGGTGGTGGTCAATACCGTTCGCGGTTTGGGCCGGAGCGCCGATCCGCAGGCCGTGGCACCGCTCCTGGCCCTTGGTGGCGAACAACTCGCCCGATTGATGAAACGCTCTGCCGAAGACCGGGAACACGCCAGTGAGTTACCCTTGCTGCTTGAAATTGCCACCGCACTCGGCAACTTGCGTGCAACTGAAGCCACCGGATTTTTAAAACAACTCCGACTTGCCCCAAATGGGATTGTCGGTGCGAACGTGGAAGTCGAAGTCGCACTGGCTCAGATTGATCCACAAAAGTTTTATGATTTCACGCCACAACAGGAACCACTTGGGAAGGAATGGCAGGCCGTGGCCAATTTTGCTACGGGCCTGGGAGAAATCCAGACCCCAGAAGCTCGCCAGCTTTTGATTGAAACCCTTGAAGGGAAAAAGTTTCGTGAGCTTGATCCACGCGGGGTTCCTGATTTGCTTCGAGCAATTGCCAAACACAAACCTGACACTCTGCCAGAACTCCTGCGTGGGCAACTGAAAGCGTCAGATGTCATGATCCGTGCCACAGCGGCTGAGTTGTTAGGAGAAACACCGCAGAGCGAAGAGTCATTCAAAGCTCTTTCCACGGCCCTCACAGCAGCAGCCAGCGAGACGATGAATGATGCCAAACTGGCGATTTTGACCGCGTTATCCCGCTATAACCGGCCTGAAACGGCAACCATTCTCAATGCGACACTTCGAGATAACGATTATCTGGTCCGACGTCAGGCGGCTGATTTGCTCAAGGTGCTCGATCCACGCCCGGACCGCATTGCCAGCCGTGAAGCTCAGGTCGGGATTGTCCGGCTTGACCGCGACATCAAGTTTTACCAGCAACTGGCAAAACTGATGCGCAAGATTGTCGCCCGCGCCACACTCAAAACGACAAAGGGAAATATTGAACTTGAGTTCTATCTGGAAGATGCCCCACTCACGGTATACACATTTGTCAATCTGGCGGAGAAAGGCTATTTTGACGGGCTCACCTTCCACCGAGTCGTGCCAAACTTTGTGGTTCAAGGCGGAGACCCACGCGGGGATGGAAACGGTGGTCCCGGGTTCCAGATTCGGTGTGAGATCAACCAGCAACCTTATGAACGTGGGTCAGTCGGAATGGCACTTTCGGGTAAAGACACCGGCGGAAGTCAATTTTTTATTTGCCACTCTCCACAACCTCATCTGGACGGTGGATATACAGTTTTCGGGCGCGTGATAGATGGAATTGAGGTTGTTGACCGCATCACTCGCGGCGACCAAATCCTGAGAATTGAAGTGCAGAGACCTGAGTGACAGGGTTTTGGAGTGCGGCCCACTTGACGCCGCTTTGGATGCCACCTGTCACCTTGTCACTGACTCGCCTGGTTCTAACAACCAAATGTCAAACACATACGCCAAGCATATCGGCTATCTTGATTTGCTACGCCGCAACCCAAAAGTCCGTCGGCTCTGGATGGCCCAGGTTGTCAGCGAATTAGGCGACTGGCTTAACTTTGTCGCCCTGGTTCAAATCATCAATCATTTCACTCCAAATGCGCAGGCCATCGGCTGGCTGATCGTTATCCAGATGATTCCGATGGTTGTGGTCGGACCATTTGCCGGAATCATCGCGGACCGATTTAATCGGTGTGGCGTCATGATTGTTGCCGATCTGGTCCGTGCCGCGATTGTTTTAGGCTATTTGACCATTGACCGGCCAGAAGAACTCTGGCGAGTGTATGTCCTGGCAGCACTCCAATTTTCGGTCACCGCCTTTTTTGAACCGGCCCGCGCTGCCTTAATCCCCTCACTGGCTGAAGGCGACGAACTCGTTGCCTCCAATGCTCTGACCAGCGTCACCTGGTCAGTTATGCTGGCGCTGGGTGGTTTTCTCGGTGGCCTCATCACCGGGTTCATCAACCCAACGGCCACGTTTCTTATTGATTTCATTTCTTTTATTGTTTCGGCTCTTTTGCTGATCCGGTTGCTCAGTGCCGGAGCCATTCGCCACCTTGAACATAAACCGGAATCGCCCCACCCCCCTGAGAGTGGTCTTGGGCCGGCACTTGTATTTTTAGCTCACCGTCCTCAGGTACTGGCCGCGATGCTGATTAAAACCGGCATCTGCATTACTGCCGGAGGACTCTGGCTGCTGTCGGTCGTGTATGGTCAGCGAGTGTTTCCAGTCGGTAAAGAAGGGGCGCTCTCGGTTGGGCTACTCTATGGTGTCCACGGGCTTGGCTCAATTGTCGGCGCCAGTCTGTCCAGTCGGATGCTGCGCACTGGCCGTCCAATTCACGCCATGCTGTGGGCGTTTGTGCTCCGAACGGCTTTTTTCTACTTCTGGGCGAAGGCTGGAAACCTGACAGTGGTGTCAGTGGCAATTATTGCGGCGACCTCATGCGGTGCCTTGCTGTGGGTGTTGAGTACTACGGTGTTGCAGGAATTGGTGCCAGATCAAATTCGAGGACGAATCTTTTCTCTTGAAAATTCAGCCATGACCTTCGGCATGATTGTTTCCACCGTTCTGACCGGACGCGCCCTGGATATCTGGCATTTGACACCACAAGCCACCACGCTGTGGACAGCGGTGGCGGCTGCCGTTGTTGCTGTCGGCTGGGGCTGGGTCACCTGGCGATGGGAAAAATGGAGAAGAGCGAAAGAATATATATGAGTCAGTACCACCCGTGTTTGTGGGTGCGAGCGGATGAACG
>DAOQNB010000033.1:0-16959 GCA_035335845.1 Acidobacteriota bacterium
TGGTGGGCGGTACAGGACTCGAACCTGTGACCTCTCGCGTGTGAAGCGAGCGCTCTACCAACTGAGACTAACCGCCCACGAGTGAAGGACGCGCATAGTACCAAAGGGACCTCGGGTCGTCAATCAAAAAATCAGGCTGTCCTGGCTCGCCAACACAATCGGCTGGCTTGATTCCCTCTATTTGGTATTTCGTTGGGGCTGGGAATATGGAACCTGAAGATGCTGAGTGGTGTGTTCAGTAAACATCCCTGGTGTATAGAGTGGTGTTGAAACACCCGCCGGCAATTGATGATTCATCGCACCAGGAACAGCCGATACTGGAGACGGGGTCATTTCCTGAGTCGAGTTTCCCTGCTGAATCACAATCACTTGAGGCAAATTGGGCTTCCTCAGCGCGATCTTGGTATACAGCAGCAAAAATATCCCAAATAAAAAAACTGGAACTCCTAAAAGCGCCAGTTCACCGGTATCAAACAGGAACTCGCCCAGAATGGCCAGTGTTGGAATCAAAAAAGGACCGCCAAGTGTCAGAGCCCAGGCAATCTTCATGAACTTTTGGCGGACTCGCTCTTGCTCCATATAAGGAAGCGATGGAATTTCAGTTAATGAAATCGGTTGATGGACCGTGGCCTGTGGAAAATTGGGGGAGGTTGTCGGAGCCATGGCGACTTGATTGGGAAGCATCATCGCGGCTGGCGGTAGCACCGCTGGTATATAAGGGGCGGGAACACCTGGACCGGAAGCTGGAGCACTGAGCACCTGAGAAACCATACTCAGGTTGGTCCCACAGGTTTTGCAAAACTTTTGATCAGCAAGCTGAGGCTGGGTTCCACAATTCGGGCAGTACATAAAAAACCTCTGATTCCATCAAGTAATCCGCACACATTCGCACTTGAAAATTTGATCTGGAAGTCGCCACCACTTACTGAGTATCTCGTGGAGATGATGGATACGGCACCTTCAACTGTTGTGTGGTATGCTCGGTGACGCTTGGCGACTGGTAAAAGTATGAATCAACCGATGGCGGCGGGAGTTGTCCAGGTTGAGCAATCACTGGACCTGGGCCAGCCTGAGAAACCTGATTTGGATTCAAATTTCCAGTCATTTGTGGTGATTGAACCACAATAACCGGCGGCATTTGAGCCGGCTTCAAGATAAACCGGGTATAGATCACCAGAAAAATCCCGGCCAGACAAATCAACGCCCCAATTCCATCCAGAGCTGAAATAGCCCGCCCCAGCGGGTTAATGATGTGGGCAATGGCATCACCCAGGGTATCAAGAAAGATAGCAAACAACAAACCACCACCAATCATCATCCAGCCAAGTTTCCGCAATTTTTGACGTTTCAACTCTTCTTCAACAAAGGGCAATGAGGAGAGGTTGGCAAGTGGAATCGGCCCAACTGGGTTGGTTTGTGGTGCCGCTGGCGGTGATGGATAAACAGGCAAACCCGGTGCATTCCCTGGCATCCCGGCATAGGGTGAGACTGGTACCGAAGGCACCGGTGGTGTCGTTCGGAGCACCTGTGAAACAACCATCAAGTTTGTCCCACAAATCTTGCAAAACTTTTGATCTGCAAGCTGCGGTTCGGTTCCACAGTTTGGGCAAAACATAGCTTAAACTCACACAGACCAGTCTCTTCAAACATTGAAGGTGGTGACTGAAGAGGAAATTTGTTGAGAGAGAAAAGAGAGCGAAGAACGTCTGCGCAGAGTATCATAAAACATGAGTTGACGCTGCTCTTTTTTCATCGTTAGACTTTGCAGGATCAGGCCATATGCAGGCCGGAAATCAACCCCGCCCTAAACGTTAAGGAGTTATAGATTGTTTCACTTACAGAAGTCTCTCGCACGTCTGGTTTTGAGCATGGTGGTGCTGTTCAGCGGTGGAATCCCCGCGTCGGCCCAATCGGTCTCCCAACTAGAACCCCCTCCTTCAGACCCAATTCCAGTGACCCAGCGTGAGTTATTGTTAAATGACTTACCGATTGTCGTGGCACCCCGCCCTGGCAAAAGTCAGGTCACAATTACAGCTTTGGTCAAAATAGGGGCCACCTTTGACCTGGCTGGGAAAGCTGGGTTGGCGGCACTGACAGCTCAAAGCTTGCTGGCTGGCTCCAAAAACCGGGATGGATCCCCGGTAACGGTCATCCAGCTCAAGGATGAGCTTGAAAGTGTTGGTGGTCAGATCTCTATTGTCACGGGTTGGGATGACACTCGATTGACAATCACGGGCCCAGCCCGCAACGCGACCACCTTCATTGAAATTCTGGGCCGTCTGGTCACGTTCCCCGGCTTTTCAGAAGATGAATTCAATAAAATCAAACAGGCTCAAATAGCAATGCGCGAAGCCTCATCTCTTCAGGATCAAACTGATGCTCGCTTTGCCCAGGACCTGTATGGCAAACATCCCTATCATCATTCGCTCGAAGGCACGGCTGAGAGTTTGCGCGGGATCTCCCGGTTTGACGTGATTGATTTCTATAAACGGCACTATTTGTCAAACAATGCAGCGCTGGTGGTTGTCGGCGACGTCACGATGGCTCAAATTCTACGCACTGCCAGCCAGAGCTTTGGAGTCTGGACAAAGGGGAAACCAGCCCCCTATACCTTCCTGCCTCCAAATGAATTTCAAGGCACAAAAATTGTCTTTCATCCAAATCCGGCTCAATCGCAGGTTCAAATTCGGGCCGGTGCCTTTACCGGATCAACATTTAATGGTTTGCTGAACTGGAAGCTGATTGACAAGCTCCTGAAAACCCAATGGTCAGCAGAGACAGCCCTGGCTGAAACCCGTCATCTGCCGGATAGCCCCTGGATGGTTCGATTGACAGCCTCATCAGACCAGGTACCTTCGACAATTGACTCGTTCCAAAAAGCACTGAAAACGCTCCGGGAAACACCGATTCCAGCCGACACATTGAAAACGGCGAAAGAAGCTGTTCTCAAAGACTATCAGATGAATTTCCAAAGCAATGCGAGCATTGCCAACCTTCTAATTGATATGGAGCGCTATCAGATTGGTCGCCGGTCACTGGCCGAATGGCCACAACAACTCCAGGCACTGTCAGCCGCTGACCTCCAGCCCTATTTGGAACGCCTTGGCGGAAAACAACTGCTTGTGGTTGTACAGGGAGGCCCCCTCGAGTTAGCCGAAAAACTCCGATCCCTCGGCACTGTCGAGGTTGTGTCACCCGCATCAACCTCACCGACCAAATCACCATCCCCACAACCTGAAGCAAAGTAAACATTTTTTGCCAGGATCAAGTATAGTGGGCATCTCAACCATGCACCTTTCCCGGCACACCATACCAGCTTAAACTTTGACGAAGCGAGGACCGATCAAGAAGATTGATGTTTGAAAACCATATCTTCGAGTCATAACCAACTATGCAAGACCAGGAACTGTCACTTACGTGGGAACCTCAAGCCAAAAATCACCCAGTTGAAGACCCACTCCCACTGGTACCAACCAGCGAGCCTGTCACCAGTGAACCAACTGGTTTAGAACCTCAGTTGAATTCCTTTGTATCACCAGTTGTTGAGGTTGAAGCCAGACTCATTGAAATTCAGCCTGAAAGTGAGCCGGTTCCAGCACCCGCAATGGCAGAGGCCCTGCTGATACCCGGAACTGAAGCAAATGAGTCACAGCCGCCTGATGATCGGTTTCAAGATGAACCATCGGCCAAACAAGCTATTGAAACTGAACCAGCAATGACTGAGTCACCTCTCGCAGCAGCGGTTGAAGAAATGTCCCCTCCGGAAACTTCAGATGAAGGGACGGCTCATCCTGTCTCTAAGACAATCATCTCTGAAGCCCCCCCGCCACTTAACCGGCTCTACCGCCCAATTTATACGGTTGATCGGTTGCACCCGCAGGCAGGCTTACTGGTTGAAGATGATGAGCAAATCACAGTTACGATTCCCAACCCAGCCCATTCAACTGAACCAGCCGGACTCTTTGACCGGATGGTCACCGGAGTTGGACTGACAACCCCCGATAAGGCCCGACACTGGCTTCGAGAAGGTATTCTCCTGGGTCGTGACCTGCTCTTTGCGATTGCCGCTATCGTGATCATTTTCTGCTATGTGCTTCAGCCCGTGAAGGTTGAAGGCACCAGCATGCTGCCCCACCTGCATGATGGCCAACGCATTTTTATCAATAAATTTATCTATAAGCTGGAACCAATTGAACGTGGAGATATTGTGGTGTTCTGGTACCCGATGGACCCAGAAAAGTCATTTATCAAGCGTGTGATTGGATTGCCTGGGGATGAACTCAAATTGCTGGGTGGGAAGCTCTATATCAATGGCAAACTGGTCTCAGAACCCTATCTTTCGGCTGAATTTACCAAAAACGGAATTTTCAACCGGACATGGGAAGTTGAGCCATATCACTACTTTGTGATGGGTGATAACCGTGATGCCAGCAATGATAGCCGGTCCTGGGGGTCGGTCCCAGAAATGTATATCTACGGCAAAGCCGTCTATCGCTACTGGCCGTTTGATGAAGCTGGCAAGCTCCTCAGTGATGACGAAGTCCACGATCTACGTGATATTCCGCACCGATTGTCAACCGGGCTTGATTAAAACCAGATTCTCGTCAGTTTTGACTTTTCCAAAAACAAACCGGGCCAAAGTAAATCAACTTCGGCCCGGTTTCCGTCTTCGGCTAAAGTCTGCCTCTGCCCGCCAGAGATCCCAGGTTCGAGCTTCAACCACATTTGCCTGAGGTACAGGCAGGTGTGCAACCTGGTAAGCCAACTCCTTGGCCATCGCCGCCAAATGGGGCGGCCCAGAAGCAATCGTGTTAGCCAGGGCACAGGCATGGTCAAGAATTTCTGTTGATGAATACAGCCGATTGACCAGCCCCCACGCCAAAGCGGTGTGGCCGGTAATCGTTTCAGCCGCTGCCAGAATACGACTGGCTGCCGTTTCCCCAATTGTTTGTGGCAACCTCGATGTTCCGCCAAATCCGGTGATGATGCCCAGCTTGGCGCCAGGATGGGCAAATTGTGATCGAGGGGTTGCCAGACGAATATCACACGCCAGTGCAAGATCCAACCCGCCTCCCAGACAAAACCCGTCAATCGCCGCAAGGTACACCCTGGACGACTCGCGCATCCGGCGAAAAAGCGATTGCCCCAACGTGGCATAAACCGGCGCATTGTCAGGTGTTAAGTGCTGTAATTCTTTGATACTGGCCCCAACGGCAAATGACCGGGCAGGTACACCTGTGATGACAATAGCCGCCAGATCAGTTCGTGACTCCCAAAGCTGGGTGTGATGATGGAGTGCTTCCAGGGTTTTAAGCTCCAGGCGGTGTAGCCCATCATTCCCAGTCAAACGCAGTACCAGATATCCAGTGTGTTCAATGATTTTGAGTTCAGCCATAGAATGGGCTTGGGGTTGAAGAAGTTGGGCTGAAGACTCGCACGCTCGGGGCTGAAGATTTCGGGCCTGGGGTTGAAGAAGTCGGGCTTGGGGCTGAAGAAAAGGGGTTAAATGCCCTGAGCCCGGTTTCTTCAGCCCGGTTTCTTCAGCCCGATGCGTTAGAGGTTCACTGTCAAAAACAGCATCGTGGCGCGTCCGCCAATCACCCGCTCAACCTGGAGCACGGCGGTACTCCCAGCCGGCAAACTCTTCACAATGCGGATCAGATCGTCAGTGTTGGCCACTGGCTGGCGGTTGATGGTGTGCACCACATCTCCGCGCTGTAATCCACCTTCATCAGCCGGACTACCAGGAGTAACCGATTGAATCAAGGCACCGCTGTTAATCCGCAACTTCATTTGTTGCGCCATTTCAGCGGTGACCGGAGTTGAGGAAACACCAAGTTTGGCTTCCTTCCCTGGGGAATCCGGTGTGATCCCACGCGCCATCTGGTCATCATCCGGACGTTCAGCCAGTTTGACCTTGGTTGATTGTTCTTTCCCCTCACGCAGGAACTTGACCTCAACGTCACGACCAACTTCGGCATCAGCGACCTGACTGGTTAAATCACGCCCAGACTTAATTGGCTTTCCATTAAACTCAACAATAAAATCGCCTGATTTGAGACCAGCTTGAGCCGCAGGTGAATTATCGGCCACCAGATCCTGAATTAAGGCTCCGTCTGCATCGGGTAATCCAATCGCTTTCGCTTCATCCTCTGTCAGGACTCGCGGATAGAGACTGACCCCAAGCCAGCCGCGCTGGACCCGCCCCGTGGTCATCAGTTTCCGGGCAATTTTGGTCACCAAATCAACCGGGATGGCAAATCCAACACCTTGATTGCCACCTGATTCGGTAAAAATCATCGTGTTCATGCCAATCACATCGCCTCGCAAATTGATCAATGGTCCTCCTGAGTTTCCAGGATTGATCGAGGCATCGGTTTGAATGTAGCGGCTATATTGTGAACCTTGAGGCAGATCACGTCCCGTGGCGCTGACAATTCCAGCCGTAATGGTCTGCTCCAAACCAAATGGAGACCCAATCGCAATCACCCAATCGCCCTGTTCCATGCTATTGACTTTGGCGGCTTCTTCTTCGGGCGAACTCAAGCCAACGTGCGGTAAGGGCTCTTTTGAATTGACTTTGATAACAGCCACATCGGTGTTTGGATCAGCCCCGATGAGCTTTGCCGTATAGGTCTTGCCATCATGGAGCCGAACTTCAATTTTTTCAGCTTTGCCGACCACGTGGTTGTTGGTAATGATATATCCGTCTTCACTCACGATAAAACCAGAACCAGTTCCCCGACGCAAAGCCTGGCCACCTTCATCATCCTGATCAGGAAAGCCTGGGATCGCTGGATGGTTTTTCCCAAAGCTAAACATTGAGGCCGTATCAACTTTCTCTGTCACATTGAGACTGACGACCGCTGGTTTTAAGCGGCGACTGACCGTTCGAAAGACATTTGAAAGTTCGGTTGGGGAGTTGATGGGCGGAAGGTCAGAGGGAGATTGAGCCCCAACTGAAAAAAGGCTGCTGCTCTTGAAATGGGCTCCATTTCCAGCCCGGGTGGTCACCATGTGATAGCTCACCACTCCGGCAAAAACCAGAATGAGAGCCAGAACGCCATGAAGGGTTTGTCGAAGTATTTTGCGATCAGAACTCATAGCTATTTGTTTTCTCCTCGAAGTTGGATAGTCCTGCAACACCAAGCCTCAAGGCTCGTGATGGGTCAATGTTCAATTGGAATGAATGTGAAACAAGTCAGACGTGAAGCGTTGCCAAAGACAACGGCCATAACGATTTCAAGCCACCAGGGTTCGCCGGGAAAACCGCAGTGGATAGACTTTCCAGTGAATTTTCATTATTGTACCCGTTTCTGAGTTCAATCAAGCTCACATTCCATCCCAATCACCCAGCCGCACTGCATTTTTCTGCGGAATCATAAGCACCTATGTTTGAAGTAATTATCGAGGCTTCTTTTTCAGCCGCGCACCGATTGCGTGGTGAGGAAAATGCCGAACCGCTCCACGGTCATAACTGGCGCATTGAAGTTCACGTGCGTGGTCCAAAACTTGACGATAAACACATGCTGGTGGACTTTCGTGATGTCCGGGCCGCCACGCAAAAAGTCATGGAGTACCTGGATCACAAGTACCTGAATGAGTTACCGCCGTTTGCCAACGAAATGAACCCATCCACCGAAAACATTGCGGCGTTTGTGTTGCACGAAGTAGCGGCCCAAATCAATACTGACCGCTATAAAGTCTGTAAAGTTCGGGCCTGGGAAACGCCAAACACGTCGGCATCCTACGAAGTGGCTTATTGACCTCCGACACAATACCAGCAACCACCTGTTCATTCCGTCACTGTTACCTCAAAAGCATTTCCCACCCATCAACTTCGGGAGGCACCGATGAGACTCCGATCATCCTGGGCAGGCGGAATTTTTTTGCTGATGACCACCATCGGGATTGGATTATCGCAAGGAAGCGTTCAAACCGGTGCGGCAGTCTGCAGCCAACCGGATGCAATCTGTCCAACGGGAGGAGGAAGGTTCGACCCGTGGGATCTGGCGTTCCCGCTTCCGAAAAACCTGAAGTGGCAAACGACTTACTATTCAGCACCTTTTTTTGCAATTTTGCTCAAGAGTGTCAAAGCTGAGCCTGATGACGGCCCTGGAAGCGATAAACCCTGTGCTGGCTATATCAAAGAAGACGAACGTCAACGGGTACAGCGGCTCTTTCAGGATCGCAAAGTCTTTGCTTCTCGCTATGGGTGTTCTGAGTTTCTCACCGGTTACACAAACGTGAACGCTGAGTACAACTTTCTGGCAGTGTATGGAGGGAAAACTCAGGCTGAAGCTGAAAAGATACTGGCTCGTGTCAGAGCAACGGGTCAGTTTCCAGACGCCAACATCCGTAAAATGCAGGCTATCTATGACAATGGCGATTGATCCAGATGAATAGGCAAAAGCGGTGTCAAGCCACCGCACTCCATGCAGGAAGCACCTCCACTCAGTTTTTATGCACCCAGTTTCCCAACGCACCTCGGCTTTTCTCTCACCGGCTCCGGCGGTCAGCCTTGAAAAAGCATTCCCGACACCATTCAAAAACGTGATTGCCACGGCGCGGACCTGCTATTCAAGCAAAGGGATTATCCGGGACGAAGACATTACTTCAGGATTTGAGCCACTCGCCCAAAGCATCTATCAGGCTGGCCACCACACGACCTATCAACATGCTCATTTTCAGTTTGCGATGGTCAATATTTCGCGCCAGTTCATCTGGAGCTTTTTGCACTCGCATCCTTTTTACAACAGCGAACAGGTCAGCCAGCGGTATGTGGCCGTCAAACCTGGATCATTTGCCATTCCGGCGCTGACAGGTGAAGCACTCACCCGGTACACCACGGCGATTGACGAACAAATGGCCGCCTATGAACACCTGACCGAACTCCTGATGCCGGTGGTGGCCCGCGAGTACAACAAGCTCTTCACCAAACACAACACGGCTGACAAAAAAATCCAGGCCAAGCTCCGCAAACGCGCGTTGGAAGCCGCCCGATATGTGCTTCCAGTGGCAACGTTTGCTTACATGTACCACACCGTCAGCGGCATCACCCTGCTGCGCTATTATCGGCTCTGCGAGCAATTTGACGCCCCGACCGAACAACGCGAAGTCGCCACGGCGATGGTTCAGGCGCTCCTGGCCCACGATCCGCTCTATAAAACCGTGCTCGAAGAACCGCTTCCACTGCAAGAAACACCTGAATTTCAATTCTTCGAAGCCCACCACACCACCACTCAATCGGCATCCCGCCAGCAGTTTCTGACCGAATTTGACCAGAGCCTGGAAGGGTACACAGCCAAACTCATTGATTACAAGCCCAATAATGAGAGTGTATTAGCCGCATCGGTCCGTGAAGTACTTGGCCTTCCAGCTTCAGTTCTCAGTGATACCGACGCGATTGAACTGGTGCTGAGCCCAACTCAAAATCGCTTACTGGGCGAATCGCTCAATCTGGCCACAATGTCGAAACTTGGTCGGACGCTGGTTCATCCGCATTACACATTCCGCAAAAAATTGAGCCACACGGCGGATTCTCAGGATCAACGCCACCGGATGACCCCAGCTTCACGACCAGTTCTGGCAGCACACTTCACAGGTGAACCTGACTACATCACCCCGGAATTGATCAAACAAGAAGCCCATATCGAACAGTTTTACCACGACACCATGGCACGCTCGTGGGAACGCATTCACCAGCTTAAAGCTTGCGGCGTCTCAGACGAATTCGCCCTGTATCTACTCCCCAATGCAGTTTCGGTGCGGTTCACGGAATCTTCTGACCTGGCCAACCTCCATCACAAGCACCGGATGCGCCTGTGCTATCTGGCTCAGGAAGAAATCTGGCGCGCATCAGTTGAAGAAGCCCGGCAGGTCCGGCAGGTCAATCCACATATCGGCTCGCACCTGCTGCCTCCCTGCACCCAGCGACTTCAGGCCCGCTCGAAACCAATCTGCCCGGAAGGTGATCGCTTTTGTGGCGTGCGGGTGTGGAAACTGGACCTTGATGAATACCAGCGGGTGTTTTAACAGGGTTTGGGGATTGGAAAACTGGGTCTGGGAAAACAACTAAAGGGACAAAAAGGACAAAAAGGACCTAAAGGACCTAAAAATCGAAGACTCCGAAACCTGAACCCTAACTCTTATGCAAACTGGACTTGAACGAATTTTTGACCATCACCTGGACTGGCTGCGCGGCAAACGGGTTGGATTGATTGTCCATCCGGCGTCGGTTGATCTGTGCTACCAGCACGTGGCGGACCTCTTTCACGCCCGCCCAGAATTTGAAATTACGGCGCTGTTTGGCCCCCAACACGGCATTCGTGGTGAAACTCAGGACAACATGATTGAGTGGGAAGGCTGGCCGAAAGACAGCCGGATTGGTGCACCGGTCTATAGCCTGTATGGGAAAGTGCGTAAACCAACGCCGGAAATGCTTGAGAATGTGGATGTTCTGGTGTTTGACGTTCAGGATGTCGGTACGCGGGTCTACACGTTTATCTACACCATGGCACTGGCTATGGAAGCGGCGAAGGAAAAAGGAATTCCCTTTGTCGTGCTTGACCGCCCCAACCCAATCAATGGGCGTGATCTCGAAGGACCGATTCTGGAGCCAGCCTACGCCTCGTTTGTTGGGATGTATCCGATTCCGATGCGCCATGGGATGACGATTGGAGAACTGGCACGACTCTTTAACCATATCGGCAACATCGGGTGTGAACTCTATGTCTCTGAAATGGCTGGTTGGAATCGAACCCTCTGGATTGATAAAACCTGGCAACCCTGGGTCATGCCATCACCTAATATGCCAACCCTTGATACAGCAACGGTTTACCCAGGCATGGTGGTGTTTGAAGGCACCAATATTTCTGAAGGTCGCGGCACAACGCGCCCCTTTGAAATCATCGGGGCACCGTTTATTGAGCCCTATCAACTGGCCAACCATTTGAATTCAATTGGGTTGGCCGGCGCATATTTTCGCCCGTTGTTTTTTCAGCCAACGTTTCACAAATTTGTGGGTGAAATCTGCGGTGGGATTCAGATTCACATTCAGAATCGGGCCAGTTTGCGGTCGTTTCAGATTGCAGTTGAAATCCTCAAAGCCCTGCATCACTTTTATCCAGAACATTTTGCGTGGCGACAGAGCCCCTATGAATACGTTTTTGACAAATGTGCCTTTGACATCATCGTGGGCAACAATACGCTCCGCCAGCAAATCGAAGCCAACCTTCCCTGGGAAGCAATCAGCGCGACGTGGCAGGATGAAGTGGAAGCGTTTATCGAACTGCGGCGGGAATTTCTTTTGTATGAGTAGTTTAGTCAAGGGTCAATAATCAGGAGTCAAATCCCAACTATGGAATGATCGAATTTTCTTCAAAGAAACTACCCATAACCTGCCCGGATAGAATAAAATACACATGTCTGGCAATCTCGATTCCCAACACTGAGCGGCTGACGCCTAACGACTGACTTTTGACTCAGGCACTAAACCTATGGCATTCAAAGACATCATTGGCAAATTGCGTGGCTGGATTGACGATGAAGAAGACGTCGAGGTATCGGAAAAACGCCGGGCACCAAGCCGGTGGGAAGAATTCCTGGTAACGGTGGCGCGTGGCATCGAAGAAGTCATGCAGGCTGAGATGTTTACGCCACCGGGGGAACCAACCTACATTCCACCGGAATACATCGTGTTTTTGAGTAAGGAAGATGATGCCGACTGGCAAGGCGAAAAACGCCGAGGGTTTGAACGTGGCCTGCACACCGTGATTGCCGAACGGGCTCGCGAACTGGTCGGAAGTGGTCGGCTCCAGACTCAAACTATCGCGCTTGAACTGCGAGTTGATCCAAATCTGGAAAAGGGCAAATTTCGCGTCCAGCCAGTCTGGGATTCGACTCCGGAAATGACCCAGGTCAAACCCCGGACACCGCCGAAACCAGCACCAGCACCAGCACCGACTTCCCCAACCGTTCCCAAAACCGACAGGCTGGATGAAGGTGCCACGGTGGTCAAACCCCGAGGCCAAACGGCTGGCTTGATTGATGATGAAGCCACAGTCGTCCGTCCTCGGGCAGCGCTTTTTTCAATCACCGTGCTCCACGCCGGGCAACACCAGTCCTCGACCCCGTGCTATAAATCTAAAGTCGGAATCGGACGTGGATCACAGGAAGATGTTCGGTTGACTGGAGATATGGAGATTAGCCGCTCACACCTGGAATTAGAGCGCACCGACGATGGCAGGTTTTATATCACCTGCTTAGGCCGCAACCCGGTGATTATTGGCGGAAAAGAAGTTCAAACTGACAGGCGGGCTGAAGTGACTCCGGGTGAACCAATTTACCTGTGTAGCTTTACCCTGCAGATTGACCTGCCAGCTTGAATGTGGAGTGCGGCGGCTTGACGCCGCTTTTTATTTATGTGGAGTGCGGCGGCTTGACGCCGCTTTATTTATGTGGAGTGCGGCGGCTTGACGCCGCTTTTTATTTATTTCGCTTTTGGTGCCGTTGGTGAGAATCGATAGCGAATCACTTCAGTCAACGCCTGGTCTTTTTGACTGGATTCCAGGGTGATGTCTTCCACATATCCAGCTACATTGATCAGTGAATTCAAATTTGAACTGAAAAACGGATTTGGTCCGCTGGCGCCGTCCCCGGTTTCTTCATCTCCCATTTCGGTTGCCGTATCTGATGGCACAAACTCAAGTTGCTGCATCAAACGACGATAGGCGTTACGACCAGCACCAAGTCGAACAACCGCAAACCGATCAGCCGTTTTGGTCTCCGGGAGCAGTGCTGGCTGACGCTTCGCCTGGAATTGAGCGGCAATTGCAGCACAAAATTCAGGCCGGCTGGCAAAAATCACATAATTCCCTACCTGTTGATAAGCCCCACCCTGTTGCACCAGATCGGTTGGAGGCACCCGCACGCCATTGGCCAGCGCCTTCCACTGAAATGAGGCGGCAGTTCCAGGTACGACCAGTCGGCCACCCAGAACTTGAAGGGCGGCGGCTTCAAACCGCGGAGCGTCAAAGGAACTGCCACACTCCACCACAATCGCCTGATTGATTTGCATAAAGGGCCCACCACTGCTTTCCGGCTTTACATTCCCAAGCTGGACAAAACTGGTCGGTTTGGCCCGGCTCAGGATGTCAGCCAGATCTTTTTCAAACTGGCTGTCAAGCTGCTGCTGAAAGGAAGGAACCGTCAATTTGGCTTTGGTGCCAGTCAAGGTTGAAGCCGGATCATCAACGTCCTGATCAAATCGCTGGTCCAAAAATCGGTACCGTTCAAGCTGATTAGCATCAGCGGAATCTGACTCTTCGGAATAACCTGGAGGAGAAAACGACAGATTCGACGGTTCAATCGGTGGTCGAAGCGGCGGGAAGATCAATTTCGCGAGACGTGTGGTGAGTTGGGTTTGCTGGGCGGCTGACGCAATGGCTGAGGCAGAGACTGATTGTGCTTCATCTGGGACAAACTGCAGCAAGCTGACCAGGTTGACGGCCCCAGTTTGGGGGGCAGATTGTTTCGCAACTTCATCTGTCAGTACCACCCAGCGCCGTTCCCAGATGCCTCCAGGGGCAAATTCAAGATCGGCCAGACTGGTGTTGACCTGACTCAAGTTGGCTTGTTTTCCCTGAACCCAGTAGGTACCGAAAAACCGCTGGTCACGCAAACGCGGTGCATCAACCCAGAGCGTCATATCGTGTGGCGTAAAATCCTGGGCAACCGCCAGCACGGGCGACATACTGCCGGCCAGATGATCGGTAGCATCAGTGGCACTGCGGTTGATCAAATTATCCAGTGTCCGCTGCATCAGTGGCTCAGTGGTGGTGATGATCAACTTCCCATCAGAAGCTGAGAAACACAATCCTTGCCGTAACCGTCCACCGTCGGTTGCCAGTTCCTGGACAAAGTATTCAAAGCTGCCACGGCGATGTGAATCAAATCGAGGTGATTGTTTAAAGAGCATCGTTGCCGTGGCCTGGGCCAGTGGCAGTTCGCTGATGTAAACCAGCTCGACCTTTCCCATATCGTAGAGCGTAGCGGCTGATTGACCACCCGCCATTGCAATGGCTTGATCTTCAGTAAACTCAATTCCAGCGCCCTGTTCAAATTCTCGAAGTCGTTCCTGAAGTTCAAGATAGAGCCGGGACTGGGTAAACGCCCGATAGCTGGGTGAGTTGAAATAGTTCTCTTTGGTCTTGGAGTCTCGCCAGGTTTTGAGCAATCCCGCCAAGTCTTTTGTTTGAACGTAGGCCAGTGCGCCACGTGGCATCAGTCGCGCCAACGGAAGCTTATCGGCGGCAGCTAACGGCCCTCGATCTGAAGCCAGCGCCAGCAGGCTCACCAGTACAATTCCCCACAACGACCAGCGAAGAAATGATTTCGACATATCAACACCCCACATTCAACAAAAGAGACACACCAGCAGTGCCCAGTTTAACCCAGGTCCCAAATTACCGCTCAACCAGTTGCTTGGTCCGCGTCGGAGGCAAAATTTGCTGGGTTGGAATCGCCGTTCCTTCTTGCGGCTGAGTTTCCTGAAACAGCTCCTTAAAGGCACCGATTGAGGAAAACAACTGTGACGTTTCAACCGGCATAAAGATCACTTTGCTGTTTTGACCGGCTGACATTTCACGCAAAGACTCGATATAGCGCCCCATAATCAGATATTGCGCCGGGTTTGACTGACCGCCCAGGGCACTTGCGACCTGACGCAACGCCTCGGCTTCGGCTTCAACCGCACGCAACCGGGCCTGGGCCGCACCTTCAGCCCGCAGAATCTGCATTTGCTTGTCGCCTTCAGCCCGAGTAATGGACGCCTGTTTTTCACCTTCAGCGCGGGTAATCGCCGCTTGCTTTTCACCTTCGGCCTGGAGCACAACCGCACGTCGGTTTCGTTCAGCCGTCATTTGTTTTTCCATGGTGATGCGGACGTCATCTGGCGGATTGATATTGCGGACTTCCACCCGTGTCACTTTGACACCCCATTTGTGAGTGGCATCGTCCATCACCATGCGGAGCCGGTTATTGATGGTGTCACGTGATGAAAGGGTATGATCGAGATCCATTTCTCCCATCACATTGCGCAAGGCCGTGGTAGTGAGCTGCATAATACCGCCAGTCAAATCAGCGACTTCATACACGGCTTTGACCGGATCGGTCACCTGCCAGTAAATCACTGAATCAACCCCAACGGTGACGTTGTCGCGAGTGATGACGGGTTGCATCGGCAGATCAGTGAATTGCTCGCGCAAATCAATCAATGTCACTCCAGGTCGGAATCCGGCCCAGTACATTCCCCGAGGCCGCTCAATAAACGGCATGACCAGATGCAGGCCGCTATCAGCCAGTTTTTGGAATGTTCCCAATCGCTCAATGATCATCACACTCATCTGAGGGACGATATAGACCGACTTGGCCAGGGTAATCAAAATCCCAACCACAATAATTGCAAGGAAAAACAGAAGCAGTCCTTCCATGAAAAATCCCCCTTTCAGAATGGGCATGTCAACAAGCAACGGCTTGTCTGGGGTGACAGGAGTTTATTTTTCCAACTCGCGCCACGAGGGTTCACGACGGGGTTTGCGCACATACAGACTATTGCCATCAACACGGGCAATTTCAACCTCTTCGCCTTCCTGGAGGAGATCAATGTCCTCTTCAGGAATCGCCTTCCAAATCGAGCCGTAGACCTTGATTTCCCCTTCTCTGAGAGCACCCTGACTGGGTGTAACCACCACTCCGCGCTGGCCAGGTAAACTCCCAGTGCCAACTCTGAGCGAAGAGCGATCAGTCTCCGTAACCAGATATTTCAAAAAGATCGTGCGGGAAGCCGCCGTCAAGATAATGGAAGTAAATAAGAAGACAAGGGTTTGCAATCCGAGACCGCCAACTCCGGCCAATGCCAGGAGCGCCGCCAGACTCGCCCCAATTCCAAACCAGAGCAGCACAAACCCTGTGGTAAAGATCTCAGCCACAATAAAGGCGACGGCCAGAAGTGCCCAAACCACCCATAAATATTCCATAAGCGGATGATACTGTGTTGGGTTGAAATGATCCTGGTTTGTTGTCAGTTGTCAGTTGGTGATAAACCCAGATTGTTCAACAGGTTGATTGACTGTGAATCAGAGCAGGTACGTCTCAAATAAGATGTGGTGGCGATATTGATATTGCCAGCTTCATTATGCCTACCACCTTTAAGACACGTCAAACCTAAAGATGGGCTGAAGACATTGGGCTTGGGGCTGAAGAAAGCGGGCTGAAGAAGACGGGCTGAAGAAAGCGGGCTTGGGGCTGAAGAAAACGGGCTGAAGAAAGCGGGCTGAAGAAAGCGGGCTGAAAATAAAGAGCTTTAAAAATCAATTTAAATTTTGTTTTGGTACCAAACTTGCGGTCTCTTCATTCCAAACTAAATTTGATGCTCAGGGGTTTTATCGCTATGTCGTATCGCAAACTTGACGTTTGGAATAAGTCAATCGAATTGGTCATTGCTGTTTACCAATTAACCAAATCCCTCCCACCAGAAGAAAGATTCGGGCTAGCCAGTCAAATTCAACGCTCAGCAGTCTCTGTTTCAGCCAATATTGCAGAAGGATACGGACGATCAACCCGAGGGGAATATTTGCAATTTCTTTCAATGGCAAATGGATCATTAAAGGAGACTGAAACACTCCTTACAATTTTGGTGAAGGTTGACCTGGTATCACGTGAACAAGCCTTTGACGCCTGGAAGCTTGCTCAAACAGCAGGAAAAATGTTGACTCGGTTAATCTTGTCTTTAAAACAACCAAAACCAATAAAGTAAGCCCAGACCCCAGGGAGAAAATAGGCTGAAGCGTATGGAGCTGAAGAAAATGGGCTCAGGGTATTGAATCCAAGTTCTTCAGCCCGTTTTCTTCAGCCCGATATTCTTCAGCCCGATATTCTTCAGCCCGATATTCTTCAGCC
>DAOQNB010000034.1:0-16694 GCA_035335845.1 Acidobacteriota bacterium
ATATTTTTTGAATTCACCCATTGATCCAGAAACGTCCATCATGGCAATGACGACTGCGTTTGATTCATAACGGACCGTTTCTTCCCAGCTTTTAAAACGCAGGTCTTCTTTGCGAAACCCGCCAACACCAACCCGCTTTTTTTCCATTGCATTGCGTTTGATGTTTTCAAGAACCGTTCGCTTTTTATCCAGGTTGGACATAATTCCAGTCCGTCGGATTTCAGTAAAACGGGTCGAGCGAGATGGCACGGCTTGTTTGGCTTTTTCTTCCAGAAACGGTAAGGCAAGATCTTCAAAAATCAGGGCGGCGATTTCGTCAATATTGACTTCAGCCTCATAAAATTCCTGTCCTTCCTGATTTCCAGCCTGTCCTTTTCCCTGTCCTTTCCCTGGTTTCCCCTCCCGAGCCACGACGTCTCCCACCTGCGAATGACCATCACCCTGGGCGACATGTTTTTGTTTGCGGTAATCAAACCGAAATTTGTATTCGTCCAGAGATCGAAGTGGAATTTTAACTGACTTTTTCCCATCCGACAGGATGATGGATTCATTTGACACAATTGAGCCCAGGTTTTTTTTGACTGCCTCACGGACACGCTCCGCGTGGCGTTCCTGGTCCATGATCCCTTTCCGCTGTAGACTCCAGTCGTTGCGTTGTATTGCCATAAAGAGAACCTCAACTTTCAGAGGTAGTTAGCGGTCTAAATCACCATATTCGACAGAGGGTGGTGCGGAACCCGGACCGTCTTCGGGAAATTCTTCAGGACGTGCTCGCATGTGTGTCCGCCGTAAAAAATCGATCATCAGTTCGACCGTTTCAATCGGGCATTCTTCCTGTGGAACGTGACCACATTTTGGAAGCACATAAAACTCAGACTGTGGAATTGCCAGGTGCAGTTGTCCACCCAGATGAAGTGGGATGATCCGGTCTTCTTCACCCCAAAGAATCAGAGTTGGAACGGTGATCGCACTTAATTCCAGCTCAAGCCAGTTCAGATCCCATTGCCGGGCGCCAGTCATAAAGGCTTGCTGACAATTAATTGATTGAACAGGTCGAAAATAGGCTTGCGTTCGCTCGGCATCAACCAGTGAGGGGTCAGAAAACATGGTTTTCAGGCTATTGCGCACAAAAACCTTGGAACCGAAAAGAAGCGGGATCGTGGCTTCGGCAATTCCATAGGTCCGCGCCAAAGCCAGGTGAGCCGTTGGAAGCGGCTGGTGAAGCGGGGCGTCATTATAGGCCGCATCCATTAAAATCAGCCGTTTGACCCGATTGGGCCACATTAACGCACAGGCCAGTGCGACGCCGGCTCCATACGAAGTCCCGCACAGGGTGGCTTGCTCAATTTCGAGTTGATCGAGCAATCCAATCATCAGTTGTGCCTGATCCTGAACATGGTAGCGCCCATCGGCTGGTTTTTCTGAAAACCCAAAGCCTTTCAAATCTGGGGCAATCACTCGATAGCCGTCTTCAGCCAGTGGATTCAGGCAGTCTTTCCAGGTGAAATTCGATGACCCGAACCCATGCAGGAGCATCAGGGTGTCTGGATTATGCAATCCTTTTTCCTGAAAATGGAGTCTGACTTCATCCACCACAGCAAAATTGCTGGCCATCGGGTGATGGATTTCACCGGCATAATCAATCCATCGAATATCGCGTGGGCGGCGTTGATACCGCCACACCCACCCACCTGCCAGTCCAAGTCCCACCAATGCGGTAATGAGGTTCTGTCGTTTCACAATAAGAGTCTCTCCGATCCAAAAGTAACAAGAAGCAGTTATTTTATCACGATTTCACCTTCAGCCGGGCCTGAAAATCAGCACGTAGCGCCGACCGAAGAAAAGCTGGGTTTCAACTTGTGTGGTATCAGTCAATTACCGGCAAGGATGATTGTTCGTGGCTTCTGATTTGAGAAGCTTGCTTTTTATAAGTCAGTGTTCACAGGTGCTGTTTTGAGCAGCTCATAGCCTTCAGACCGGGCCACGTAGGTTGCAACTGTAATATCACCAACGACATTGAGGGTGGTCCGGCACATGTCCAGAATGCGGTCCACACCCAGAATAATCGCAATCAAGGTTGGTGGCACCCCAATCATGGCCAGAATCGCCACAATAAAGGGAATCGAACCTGATGGAACGCCAGCGGTTCCAACGCCGCCCAAAATCGCCAGATACACCACCAGCAACTGTTGCCCCAGCGTCAGATCAACACCAGCCAGTTGGGCCAGAAAGAGCACGGTCACGCCTTCATAGAGCGCGGTGCCGTTTTGATTTGCCGTGGCGCCAACCGTCAGTACAAATGTGTTGATGTTGCGGGGAACGCCTAAATTTTCCTCAGAAACCCGCAGGGCCGTTGGGAGCGTGGCATTTGAGGATGAGGTCGAAAACGCCGTTAAAATCACGACTTCCATTCGACGAAAGAAATCCATCGGGGAGAGCCCAGATAAAAAGTACACCGAAAGCGAATACACCCCAAACATTTGCAGGCTCAGGCCAAGCAAAACGGTCACCACAAACCAGGAGAGCGCCTGGAGTAACTCTAACCCGAATCGGGCTGTATTGGTGAAAAGCAGGCAGGCCACCGCATAGGGTGCCAGATACATAATCATTTCCACAATTTTCGAGGTCACCGCGAAGGCGCCTTCAAGGACCTGAAGCACGGGGGCGGCTGATTCAGCCGGGACCAGGGTCAGGGCAACTCCCACCACCAGCGCGAAAAACATCAGGTGGAGCATGTTTGGAGTTTCAAGGGCAACTGCGTTGGCCGGGTTTGAGGGAACGATGGTTTTGACAACCTGCATGGCTGCTGAGTCTTTTGCCGTCGTTTTTTGCAAATCCTCAACTCGTTTTTTGGCATCAGAGCCATATTTTTCCTGAAGCTGAGTGGAGGTGGCGGGCGAGATGCGTTTCCCTGGTTTGATGGTGTTGGCCAGTCCCAGGCCAATCACCACCGAAATTGCCGAAATAACAAGCGTGTAGGCAAAAGATTTCAGCCCAATGCGTCCAAGTTTGCGGATATCACCCACGCCGGCAACCCCAACCACCAGTGATGAAAAAACCAGTGGCACCACAATCATCAGCAGAAGCCGTAAAAACAAAGCCCCAACCGGCTCAGTGATATTCATCACGACCCAATCAACCCGTTGTAACATCTCAGGGCCTAACCGGTTGGCAAAGCTGTTGACCACAATTCCCAGCGATGCCCCGACGGCCAGTCCAATCAGAATTCGAGTGTGAAGTGGAAGCTTTTTTGAATGTTGTTTTTGCTTCATTGAGTCAGGCAAAGCGGGTGAGGCTGAGGGCTGGTCGCCAGAGGCTGGCTGAGTCTCAATCGGTTTTTCGGTCATGGACATGTGGATGCTCGCAAAAATTTGGTTGGGTTGGTGGGAAAAAACGTGTTGCAGGAAACAATACCCGAGAACAGTTGCAAAACTCCACTGCTTGCCAGAACGCACCAACAAAAAAGCACCCTGCCCGGAGACGAACCAGACAGAGTGCCAGATCAAAAAAGGGAGGAAAAAAGTCTATTGAACGGTAAAAGCAGACTCTTTGACGATTTTTGACCCATCCGGCAGCGTTACTTCAACGGGTCGCGTTCCAGCCAGGGCCGTGGCTTTTACTTTGACGGTGACGCGAAGTTCAGTTGGGCTCAGCAATTCTACTTTTTTGATTTTGATTCCTTCGCCAAGCGAAACCTGGGCACCGGAAACAAAACCCCGGCCAAGCAAGGTGAGGATCACTTTTGTCCCGCGCTGGCCACTCGTGGGAGAGAGGCTGGTGATGGCTGCTGTATTTGAGGTCACAATCGAAAAATTTGCAGCGCTCGCTACGGTCACCGGTGGCAATCCGCCTTTGGGATAGGCTTCGATTCGAACCCGAGCCATACTGGTGTTGAGGGTAGGTGTTGAGGTCCACCGAAAAACCTGTGCTTCGGGTGACAGCGCGGCTGCGATCCGACTTGGGAACGTTTGTCCGCCATCGGTTGAAAGTCGAACTTCATGGCTTTCGGCCTGTGAAGCATTGGTCGTTTCCCATTTCATTTCAATCGGTTGACCTGCTTCAAAGCTTTCTCCTCCATTCGGAGTCAGCAGCCGCACCGCAAGCTGGGTTGACGGTGAGTTTGCAATTTCGGCCCCGGAATAAATAAAGTCCTGTTGATTGGTGGTGTCGTTGTTGGCTGCGTTTCCGGCAAAATAAAACGAGACTGAGCCGCGATCTTCTGCCGGTGCCGTCCAGGAAAATGTCCAGCGGCCCATGCGTGGTGTTCCAGCAAATGTTCCGGCCTGGGTATGTTCGATGTAGGTGCGGGTAAGCTGGCCAAATGTGGTGCTCCGCAACTGGGTGTTGATTGGATCAGTCACCACAAACGCCCCAACTGATTCACCCGTCGAGGCCACCGTTGTGAGTTGAAACCCCCATCGCTGACGACCAGCCTGTTGAACGGTGAGGGTCAGTGGGTAGGTCTGGCCGGGTTGATACATCTGTGGAACACCCGAAAGCGTCACGACGCCGCTCCCTGAATTGAGTTCAAATGAATCGTGGCAACTGACACACGTCCCAAGGTCACCTGGGGCACTGGTGTACCCCGGATCCGGCCCGCCTGAATAGGCTGAGACGACAAACGTCCAGCCAGTTGCCAGAAAACACAATAGAATGAACAGTTTGACCTTCCGAAGAAAAGGTAGCTGAGTTCTCATAAATCCTTTTGAAGTCCGAATGAAATAGCAAAATTGACAGTCGTGTCGTCAATCGTAAGGCTTGCTATTTCGCTCGTTCGCGGCGTTGCTCGCCCATCAAAAAAAGCCAATGTTTTCAAACGTCGCGCCCAGTACCTGGCTGGAAGACACCTTGAGCCAGCCATCTAAAATGGTGCCGTACACCGAGCGGAAATCAATATCGAAGGTCACGTTTCCTGCCCGGTCGAGCGATGTGAGATTGGGATGATTTCCGTAAATACCGCCTTTGACGGGGTTTCCAATCACAAACAGGGAAGAAGCGGTGCCGTGATCGGTGCCAAGGCTGCCGTTTTCGTTTGGTCGGCGACCAAATTCCGACCATTGCATCACCACCACCTGTTCAGCCAGTCCATGACCCGCCAGATCCTTATAAAACGCATCCACGCCTTCAGAGAAATATTTGAGCAGCGTGGCATGGTCACCGCTGAGTTTTTGGTCCGCGGCCGCAATTTGCTGACTGTGGTTGTCAAATCCACCCAGCGTGACATAGAGGATTTGCGATTCAGGAATCGTGGTGATGATTTGAGCCAGCATTTTCAACCCTTCGGATAATGGGTTATTGGCCGGGTATTGCACATTGGATTGATACTGGGCAATCCCTGCCTGTAGCGTGTCAGCCCCCTCAAGTGCATCAAGTCCGATCATCGCAATTGATTGATCTAGCGTGCCTTTGGTACGTGTCTGCCCATAAATATTGGTAAAGGTTTTTTCCTGGTTTTTACCGTCTGCCGCGTACCTGGAATCGGTCTGGTAGTCATATCGTGGAAATTTCACAATCGCCGGGACAACGGCGACCGGGCTTTGCAGTGTTTTCGGAAGCCCATTGCCGACACTCAGGGCTTTGAGGCCAACATTACTGCCATAGAGTTGTTCGGCTGCTTTCCCAAGCCAGCCTTCGCCTGAAATCTTGACTGGATCTGCCGTGTGCCAGATATCACGCGAGCGAAAATGAGACAGTGTGGCTTCGGGATACCCCACGCTCTGAACGATTGCCACATTACCCGCGTCATAAAATGGTTTCAGTTCAGCCAGCTCCGGGTGGAGGGCATACCGGTCACTGATTGAGAGAATCCCGTCTTTATCGGTTAATCCAATGGTTGGTCGGGCTTTCAGATAGGCCGGATCGGTATAGGGAATGACTGTATTGAGCCCATCGTTGCCGCCAGCAAACTCGATCACAACCAGAATTCGTCGGTCAGATGGGGCAAATGAAGGCGTTTGGGCAAATCCGGAAAGCCCCAGATGCGGTAAAACCACCCCGGCTGTCACAAAGCCAAACCCCTGTTTAAGAAAATTTCTGCGATTGATGTGTTTTGAAAACATAGGTTGTTCCTCCCTGTGACCTTAATTGAGGTGATATTCCGGCAGGCTCATAATCAAATGCAGCAGGCCGCGCACTTTTTTGTCAATGGTGGCGTCGTCGAGTTTGAATTTCCCTTTTTGGCCGGAATCATCCAGGGTGAGGTATTTCTGAAGTTCTTTTCGGGTTTTCGAAGACACTTCAAGCGGCCCCATCAAATTCAAAAAATGATCAACCAGATCAGCCTTATTTTGTTTGTCAGCAGGGGGAAGCAGCAATTTCGGATCAATCATGACCGCAATTTCACGGTTCCGATTGATGAGCATATCATTGGCAAAGTTATAGCGTTCGAGCATAGACGAGGTGTTGATCCAGCCCAGCCCGCTGGTCCAGCCGCTGACGTCTGGCGGATTCAGAATATCCTGTCCTTGAAGTGCGATGGTATCAGCGACGTTGCGGAGCGCGCCGGTCGCTTTTAATTGACGGATGGCACCCACCGCAAATTCAACCGGGCTTTTCACCAGCGCAAACCGGGCTTTGTTCGAATAAAACTCGTCAGAGAGGAAAAGGGCTCGAAGCAGCGCTTTGATGCTGTGGTCATTGGCAAAATACACATCGGCAAATCGTTCGATAATTGCCGTGTTTGGATCAGGATAAACAAAGTATTCAAAGAGTTTATGGGCAATAAATCGAGCTGTGGCCCGATCCTGGGTTAAGTTGGCGATGATGTCCTCACCGTTAAAATTTCCTGAGGCCCCCCGAAAGGTTTTGACGCCGAAGTCGTGCTGATTTTCATTGAAGAAAAATTCGCCCCGTTTCACGGTCCAACCTGTAAATGCCCGGGCTCCCTCTTTGACATCATCTTCGGTGTAATTGGGCTCACCGGTGACCACATCGGTGACGCCACAGGTAAAGAGTTCCATCAGTTCACGGCCAAAGTTCTCATTTGGGTTGCCACGAACGTTGGTGTTGTTATCCAACCACAAAATCATGGCCGGGTCGCGAGAGATATTGAGGAGCAGTTCATCAAACCGGGCCAGCGCAAACCGGCGCAGGGTCAGGTTTTGGATATACATTGGATATTCAGCCACTTTGGAAAACGCGGTTGCAAAATGATCGTGCCAAAAGAGGGTGAGTTTTTCCTCCAGCGGTCGGCGCGTATACGCCATGCGCAACAGGAAAAAGCGACGGATTTCATTGCGGTTAAACGAGCGCGGGTCTTCGACATCAAATCTGATGGTTTCAGCCAAAAACTTTTCCAATGCGCTGTTGTCAATCAACTCATAATTGAGCAGGTAATCAACACTGCCTTCAAGGCCGCGTTTGACCAGATCGGCAATTTCAACATCGCTTCCGGCAAATCCTGCCCGGCGAAGCAGATGCGCTGCATTTGAAGTATTCCATTCTACAGGTGCCATAGGTCCTGGCAGTCTCCCTTCATGCTATATTCTGGAGCTTTGATAAGCTGGTAGGTGGATGAGTTCGATGAATAATATGGATGTACATGTCCAGAGCTTTTGAAAAGACGGAACTGCCGCCTATGACGCACCAACCACGGAAATGGTTTGGAAAACTGCCTAAATCCAGCAAATCCCGAAGCGTTGACGCCCTTTCAACCCCTATGGTATGGTGCGATACCTTCGGAGCACATCCAGAACTCTCTTCGTGATTGATCCTAACTTCAGCCTATCTACCTGATTTCGGTTTTAGTGGTAACCGTCCATGATTACCGGTATTAACACCGACATCAAATACAATGGTGTCGTCTATCACGTCCAAACCGAAGACAAAGGCCCGGAAAATCCGTTGCTGTTGTCTCTGGTTTATGTTGGCGGTCATATCCTGGCTGCCAAGCGGACCAACTATGCCAGAGACCTGGTTGATGGAATTAGCCAGGATGAACTACAGGCAAAGTTGGATAAACAGCATAAGTTAATTCTGGCCATCATCAGTCGTGGGCGAATTGATGAGCTGGTAAAGATGCGCGAACGCGAGGTTCAGGCTGAGCGTGAGGCCGCACAACAGACGAGTGGAAGCGCCGAAGTTCCTGAGCCTGACCGCCCGATGTTTTCACCTCCGCCAGTTGTTCCAGAAGCCCCGGTTTTCTCAGCTCCATCACCTGTTCTGGCTGAACCTGTGCCGGCTGAAGTTTTTCCTGACATCACACTTCCAGCGGCGGAAGCGATGCCAGCAGCACCCCCACTGGGCACGACCCAGATGCTCTCGCCGTTACTGGCTGAGCAATTTCTTTCCAGCTTTTCTTCAACACCGCAGCCTCCTATCGAGTCGGCCCCATCAGTCGGGGTTTCTGAGGAACTTTCGGCATTACTGGGCGAATCAAGTGAGCCAGCCGGAAAGATCACCCCACCCCCAGGCCCACCGCCTGCCCCGACACCACTGGGGGTAACCCAGATGCTGTCGCCACTGGTTGCTGGATTGCTGTCTGAGCCTCCCTCCACGGCTGAGCCTCCAAAAGGCAATACCGCCGCTTCGCTCGATGCGTTGCTGCATCAGATTATTTCGTCTGGACAGGTCACCGCCGATCTTTCAACGCCGGATCAAGCCCAAATGCAGCCTCAGCCGATTCGCTCAGGTGAACCGGCTGGACGGCCTGAAACCGGAAGCCTGAGTTTTGGAAAGACACAGGCGTTTCGTGAGTTTGACCTGGATCGAATTATTTCTGATTACCTGCAAACCGAATCAAAAGAAGAAAAAGTGGAAGTTCGCCTGCTTGGAAACACGGCGTTTTATGCGGGCGAAACGGTGGTTCTTCAAGTTGAAGTTACCCGTGGTCAAAACCGGGCTCCTTTAGGCGGTGCCCCGGTGATTGTGAAAGTGCTCGGTACTTCATTCAAACCCCAAACCCACTCGATGATGACTGGCCCGGATGGCATGGCGATGACCACGATTACCCTTCCGAATTTCACGGCTGGGAGCGCCGCCATTGTGGTTCAGACTTCTTCGGATGCCGGCGAAGCTGAAATTAAACAGTTGATCCGCCGTCGCTAATTTTTCAACCTCCTTCCTCCCCATGCACGTTACACTCAACGGAGAATCTCATACCTTCGACAACCCCATTTCCCTCAGTGAGTTAGTGGTCTATCTCGGTTTAAGACCTGAGCGGCTCGCCATTGAGGTAAATGGCTCGATCTGTCCCCGCGCGCTGTGGGCCACAACCTGCCTGCAAGACGCTGACCGGGTTGAAATCGTCCATTTTGTCGGTGGCGGCGAGTTTTGATGATGACCACAGAAGGTGCGGGCGGCCCACCGCCTGATTCTTTTCCGTTTTTCCTTTCTCGCGAGTTCTTATGAGTACACTTCTGGAAAATGACAAGCTGGTAATTGCGGGACGTGAATTTCACTCCCGTCTGTTGATTGGGACTGGAAAATATCCCAGTTTTGAAATTATGCGTGACGCCCATGTGCGATCCGGCGCTGAAGTCGTCACGGTTGCTGTGCGACGGGTCAATTTAACTGATCGCTCACAGGAATCACTGCTTGATTACATTGATGCCAATCGGTTTTTACTGCTTCCAAATACAGCCGGGTGTTACACGGCTGAAGAGGCAATTCGAACTGCCCGGCTGGCGCGTGAAGTTTTGCAAACGCCCTGGGTCAAACTTGAAGTGATTGGCGATGAAAAGACATTGTTCCCTGATAATGAGGGGCTGGTTGAAGCGACACGTGTGCTGGCCAAAGAAGGCTTTATTGTATTGCCGTACTTTAATGATGATCTGATCACGGCCCGCAAGCTCATTGATGCTGGTGCCGTGGCGATTATGCCACTGGCGGCTCCAATCGGCTCTGGATTGGGAATTCAGAACCTGACCACGATGCGCATCTTGCGTGAATTAATCACGACCGTGCCAATTATTGTGGATGCCGGTGTCGGGACGGCTTCGGATGTGGCGCTGGCAATGGAACTGGGAATGGATGGGGTTTTATTAAACACGGCGGTTGCCACGGCCCAGGATCCAGTCAAAATGGCTGAAGCGATGAAGCTGGGCATTGAAGCTGGACGGCTTGCCTATCTGGCGGGACGTATGCCGCGACGGCTCTATGCCAGTGCCAGCAGTCCACTTGACGGGCTGGTCCGCTAACGCGGGACTCATCAAAATCACCCAAAAGCCTGCCCCTTCTGGTCTTGAACACCATTGGCGGCAGGCTTTTGTATGTAATACCACTTAGAGTTGAAGATGTCAGGTTTAGAGTTCAAGGAAAACTAACTATTTCAATCATTTACTCTTTGTGGTTTGACACCCCACCACTTGCTACTCGCTCAGAACTGGATGACACTACACCGAGGGAAGATAGCCGAAAACCAGCCCCAGGAGTGCATTTTTGCACATGACACAGAGTTGGGCGGTCACAACCTGGCTGACATCACCTTCAAGGGTTTCGGCTGAGGTATGCTGGATCAGATCAAGCATCTTGTTCATTTGCGACTGGCTTGATTTACCTTCGCTCAACAATTCATCCGCATTTAAGTATCCATCAAAGGCGGCTTCGACGCGGACGCTGACATTGTAGTAAAGTGAACCGAGCATCAGTGGTTTGCCGCAACAGGTACAGGGGATTGATTCAAGGTCGTGCACACTGGCCATGGGAAGCTTCTCGCCAAGAGGAATGACAGGCTGGGGTCGGTTCGAATTGTACCTGTGAAGATCAGTGATGACGAGTGGAATCTCAGTCCCCAATGACACATATTCAGAAACTTTGAGGCATCTGTTCTTCTCAAAAACTCAAGATGTCTGGTCTTGAATAGACATCACACCGCGAATACACATGAGAACCAGGGATTTTTGGATCCCAATTTCCACAACAGAAAGTGTGATTGAAGAATGTGGATAGATTCAGATCGTGCCTTTACTGCCTTTTGTGATGAGGCTGCCGAATCGCCCCAGATTGGAATTGATCTGGAATTCCAGGGCGAGGGGCGATATGTGCCCCAGCTTTGTCTGGTGCAAATTGCTACGCCACACAAAATCGTGGCGGTTGACCCGTTTCGAGTCAATATTGCCCCGCTGGGACCAATTCTGGCCGCACCTGAGGTTCAAAAAATATTTCATGCTGGAACTCAGGATATTGCCATTTTACAACGGGAAACTGGTATCACACCGGTGGGTGTGTTTGATACCCAGATTGCTGCGGCGTTTCTTGGGTTTGGGGAATCGGTCGGATATGTCGCACTGGTCTCGCGATGTTTGAAAGTCTTTTTGAGCAAGCGGCAACAATTTACTGATTGGACACGCCGACCCTTAAACCGCGAGCAGGTTGACTATGCGCTCAATGACGTGCGCTACTTGTTAGCTCTGTCACAATTACTGGCTGAACAATTGGAGCAACGACAGCGGTGGGCCTGGGTGGCCGAAGCCTGTGCTGAAATGGTGACCCAGGCACTCCAAACTCGAACTCCGGAACAGGCCTATCTGCGCTTTGGAAAACTGGCCGGATTGACACGTCGTGAGTTGGGTGTGTTGCGTGAACTGGCTGCCTGGCGCGAATACACCGCCCGGGCCGAATCACGTCCGGCAACCACGATTTTGGGTGAGGATGTTATGCGGCAACTGTGTTACGTCCTGCCGAAAACAGATTCTGAACTTCGCCAGATTCGTGGGTTTAAACCCAATCTTCCGCCTGGTTTACGCGAAGAAATCCTGCTGGCCATTCGGCGTGGATTAGCCATCCCAGAATCAGAACTCCCCGAGCCGTTTCAACCGCGTGAGAATGATGCCGATGCTGACACCATGGCGTCGTTGCTTGGCGCCGTGGTTCGGGCACAGGCCACCTCCCTGGAACTGGCTCCCGCATTGATTACCACCCGTGATGAATTAATCCGGCTGGCCAATTGGGCTGCCCAGGATGTGCAGGGAGTTCCACCTGATCTGAATTTGTTGCAAGGATGGCGTGCCTCAGTGGTGGGGAACCTGCTGGTTGATATTTTGCGAGGCAAAGTGGGCATCCGCGTGGATCGCCAGAGCCCAGGCAGTCTGGCGATGGTTGAGCTTCCTGAGGCATAGCATCGGGTTCCGGGTTCCGGGTTCCGGGTTCCGGGTTCCGGGTTCCGGGTTCCGGGTTTTCGAAACCAGTTACCAAAGAGTGGTTCGTGGTTAGAAATCAATACTTTCGAAGAAGAACCAAAAACCAGGCACCAAGCACCAAGCACCAAGCACCAAGCACCAAAAACCAAGCACCAAAAACCAGGCACCAAAAACCAGGCACCCGTCACCAGAGGTTATGGCCGACACCGTCATTTGGGCAGCGCTTTCCCAGTTATTGATTGCCACGCTCCACGGTTTTTTTGGAGCCTGGCTTGCAGTCCGAATGGTTTTTCGTCCTCGGAAAGCAATTATTGTGTGGGGGATCCAACTGCCCTTTACCCCAGGCATGATTCCGGCTGAACGCGAACGCTTTTTGACCACATTTGCTCAGGTGATTGCTGAACGAGTGCTGACCGTTGAAACAATCGCTGATGAATTGTTTCGATTGGGGATTCGCCGGGAAATGGAAGTGGTGTCGGCCAGACAATATGCCGAACAAACCGGAAGCGATGCCTTTTTACATGATATTGCTGAACGAATGGTCCAGGTGATTGAGGATACCGGCAACAATCGTCAGGTGGCCGAACGCCTGGACATTTCTGTGGCACGTGGGGTCATCGCCGCTGTTGACGAAAAATATGGATTGCTCGGGCAAACCGTAGCGAAAATCCTGGTTGAAGCCGGGTTGGTGCGCAAAGTTCTGGCCGCCTCGCTCCGAGATCTCGCCAAAGAAATCAGTCAAAACCCACTTTCACGAGCTGCCTTGTTGGAAGCCATTGCTGCCGCCGGTCATCAAATTTTCCCGGTTCGAGAACTCAAGGACGAGCTGGATGGACTCCCCCTGGTCACACCAGATCTCTCAGCCGTTGATCGGTTCGTGATTTCACTCAGCCAGCGACTGGATATGGAGCGGATTTTAAAAGAACAATTGATGGCGTTCTCTGATGAAATGATCGAAGATCTGGTCTATCAGGCGGCTGGTCGCGAACTCAAGATGATTATTCGATTTGGGGCCGTAGTCGGGTTTTTGATCGGATTAGTTCAGGCGTTGCTGGTGGTTGTGAGCCGCTGGCCCTAATGGAATGAAGAAGGAAGAATTGAGAACGAAGAATGAAATCAATTCGAAATCTTCAGCCCCAGGCCCTCAGCCCTGGTTTTTCAGCCATGAGTTTGCGAATCTTCCACCAAAACCTTGCCCTGAAATGAACGGTAGAGATAGGCAAAGTACCCTGAGGCAAGGAGCATTCCGATGCACCACCAGATGAGCCCGACACTGAGGCCATATTCGCCAGTTGAAGCATTGTAAATTGTCAGGCTGTGCGCCACATCGGTACTGGCAGGCAGAACTGTCGGAAAAAGTCCAAAGGCGGCACCACCAAGCATTCCCACCAGATAGGTGGTTGATGACAGAAACACCATTCCATCCTTTCCGGTCCTCCAAAAATATTCCAGTCCGACGAGTCCACCCACAACCAGCATTGGAAACACCAGTCCCCACCAGTGTGCCCGATAATTATCGAGCATGGTGGGTCGAACCACGAATGTAGCCGCTAAGCTCAGTGGTGTCAGTAAAATAAGTATTCGGCTTGAGATTAACCCAACCTGACGGGCCCGTTCATTCACTGTTTCAAGGGTTTTGGCAGCAACATAGGCCGCACCATGTGTAGTCAAGGCAACGAAGGCTACTAAACCGGCCAGCACCGTGTACCAGTCGAGGATGCCGGGATGGGGACCCGGTTGGAAATTGGTCCACAGAGGCTCAAAGAAATATCCTTCTGCATTGAGCGGAACACCCCGGATAACATTTCCAAGTGCTGCTCCCAGAAAGATTGCCAGCAGCGCACTTGAGATGGCAAACACCACGTCCCAGAACGCATGCCACATGGGGTTTTCAATATGACCGCGCAATTCGATTCCCATCCCGCGCAGCATTAACAACCATAAAACCATCATCAAGGGCAGGTAAAATCCACTGAAACTGGCGGCATAGAGGACTGGAAACATGCAATAGAGTGTTCCTCCGGCAGCCAGCAGCCAGACTTCATTTCCATCCCAAACCGGCCCAATTGAACGCAGTACAACCCGGCGCTCGCGGTCGGTTTTTCCGATCAGGAGGTGGATGATTCCGGCGCCGAGGTCAAACCCATCGAGTATCACATACACTGTGAGCATCAAAGCCACGAGCACAAACCACACCGGTTGCATCAGGCGTTCCCCCTTTCCAGTTTGCTTTGGTCCTGATGGTGGGTTGATTCGAGAGCTTTTGGCCCGTGGTCAATTTCGCGCCACATCAAAAACAAGAATAAAATTGCCAGGACGGTGTACATTCCCATAAATCCAAGCAAGGTAAAGAGTCCATTGCCAGCGGACACAAGTGGGGAAGTTCCTTGACTGGTGCGCAACAATCCATAGACCAGCCAGGGTTGGCGTCCGACTTCGGCGGTGACCCATCCGGCGGTGTTGGCGATAAAGGGAAATGGAAAACTGAGCATTAAAATCCAGAGCATCCACCTGGATTGGAAGAGCCGTCCCCGCCAGAGCAGAAACAGGGCCAGGCTGGTGAGCGCGATGAAAATTGTTCCCAGCCCAATCATAATGTGATAGCTGTAGTAGAGCAGGGGGATATGGTCCGGCCAGGTTTCACGTGGGAAGGCTTCGAGTCCTTTGACTTCCGCCCCCCATCGCTGATAAGTCAAAAAACTGAGCATATTGGGAATCATGATCGGATTGTCCAGCCGTTGATTTTCAACATCCGGCTGGCCGATGATCACCATTGAAGCGCCTTGCTCGGTTTTGAACAAACCTTCCATGGCGGCAAAAGCGGCTGGCTGATGGCGGGCAACCAGTTTGGCCTGCATATCTCCGGTTGGCATGGCCTGCAAGCAACTGGCGATACAGGCCGTCGTAACCCCCAGCTTGAGAAACATCTGACCGTACTCGACCTGTTCACGCGAGAGCAGGTAATAGGCACCAACCGATGCCATGACAAGTGATCCGGTGACCACCGAGCCATTCATATTGTGCAGGTATTGCCAGATGGCCCACGGGTTTAGCAGCAGAGCCCAAAAACTGGAGAGGTGGACGGACCCGTCGCTGGTCAGGGTGTAGCCAACCGGATGCTGCATCCAGGCATTGGTCACAATGATGAAATAGCCCGACAGCCACGAACCAAGAAAAACCAGCACCGAGGCCAGCCAGTGTCCCCAGCGGCCAAGTCGTTTTTCACCAAACAGAAAGAGCCCCAGAAACGAGGATTCCAGGAAAAAGGCAAACACGCCTTCCATGGCCAGTGTCTGGCCGATGACACCTCCGGCAAAGCGGGCAAACCGCGCCCAGTTGGTCCCAAACTGAAATTCCATGGGGATGCCAGTAATCACACCAAAGAAAAAGCTGATGCCAAAGACTTTGCCCCAAAACTGCGCAGCCCGGTTGAACCGGTCATCATTTTTCCACAATGCCAGGCTTTTCAGCATGACAATCAGGAGCGCCAACCCCATCGTCAGTTGGGGAAACAGGTAATGAAAGGTAATGGTAAAGGTAAATTGCCATCGGTCGATAGCCAGGGCGTCGTCCATATCCAGAAATGTACTTTCTTCCCAACAGCGGGACGTAACGACATTTCCCATCCGGTAGCAAAAGCCAGGGGTGTAAGTAGTAATAAGGGCAAGCGGATCAGTACCATTCCGGATGGAAAACGGGAGAGGAAAAGAACCAAACCGAATTCTGTTTTGCTTGTGTTCCCACGCTATATCGCTGATTGCTTGAAAAGCAAATCAACCTTCCGAGCGCCATTTGGCGGGTGGCATTGCTGATTTGAAATCGGCTGGCCAGTTCGGCCACTGAACTGGATTAGTCGTTCTCCGTGCTTGATTCCGCATTGTGGTTTTACCTGATTTTTGACAAACTTTTTCAGGCTGCGCAGGCTCTAACCCTGGCAAAGATCCAGTCACTGAAAAGATTGGTACAGTTTTACCCAGGCTTGAAGGATCACACACCCACTATGACGAACGTGAGTCACTCGCTGTGCATAAAATATTTTCTGATCGGGTTGTTACTTGGAATCGTGATGCTGGCGACAGCGTCAAGTGCGCTGGCCCAACAACCGACCGGACCTCAAGTCCGACCCAAATCTGATCAAGCCGAATCAGAGCCCTATACCAACCGCCAGCCGGTTTTTGAATCATTGTTGCGCAATCCGTATGAATCGCGACTGCTGGCCGCGGCCCTTGGCCTGACCGAAGACCAGCAGACGCGGATTCGCCAGGTGTATCGCCAGCATGGGTTGACGATGGCCAGTGCGTTCAAGGATATGCGAGCCAGGCGGATTGCTCTGGATGAGGCGTTGTTTAGCGATGAATTTAATGAGGCGGCTGTCAATCAACGTGCCAAAGATCTGGCTGAAGCGCAGACCCAGTTGTTGATGATCCAGACCAAAGTGCAATCCCAGCTCCGCCAGATTTTGACCAATGACCAGCTCCACAAATTTATGGAATTACGTCAGGATGAAGGACCACGCCGTTTTGATAAACAGCTCCAAAAACAGATGCGAAAGCTGTAAGCTGCCAGAACCTGCCTGGAACTTGTAAAAAATCGTTTGGCAGTTTCATTAGCCATGAC
>DAOQNB010000035.1:0-5030 GCA_035335845.1 Acidobacteriota bacterium
GCCAGCCGCAGAAATGCCTTGCCGGCATGCGAAAGTCCTGACTTGCGGCGATGCACCAGATACAGTTTGCGCTCAACTTTCATTTCTTTGATCGGAATACCCACCAGCAGCTTGTGGTCAAGTTCATTCTGAACGGCCAGTTTCGGCAAGATACAGACGCCGCTGCCAAACTGGATAAAGCGTTTGATCGCTTCAATGGAGGGAAGTTCAAGCGTGATGTTGAGCGGCGTTTTGTAGCGTTGGAATGTTTCCATCACTTTCTGACGATACGGAGAGACTACGTTGTGCGCGGCAAATGACTCCATTTCCAGTTCGGTGATTGAAACCTGGTCTTTTGAAGCCAGCGGATGCGTTGGCCCAACGACCAGCACCAGTGAATCAGTTCCAACTTCGATTGATTGCAATCCGGGCTCTTGCGGCGGAAACGAGATGACTCCCATATCTACTTCACGATGAATGATTTGCATTGGGATTTCACTCGCCCGGCTGCGTTTGACCTCAACCTTGATACGCGGATATAACCGCCGAAATTCAGCCAACACCGGAAGCAAATACATCACGGTGTATTCATTGGCCCCGATTTGGAGCTTTCCCTGATGCAGGCTGCGGAGTTCCTTGAGCGCATTGGTGGCCTCGCGCCGAACATTGAGCATTTCCTGGGCAAAATCAAAGAGCAACTCGCCGGCGTCTGTCAGGCGACCGTCTTTAAATGCACGGTCAAACAGGACTTCGCCAACATCCTCTTCCAATTTACGAATGGACTGACTGACCGCCGCCTGCGTCCGGTACAGTTTTTGGGCCGCTCGGGAAAAACTTTTCTCCTGAGCGACGGCTAAAAAAACCTCTAATTGAGAAAGATCCATACCCTGGTTGGTGCCTCCGCAACGTCCTGTTTCAACTCGGTCACTGGTGCTTGTAAAACTCTGAAGAGAAAAGGATTTTGCAAGTCGTTGAAGTCACGCTCACACGTGCTCAAAACCACAAAAACAATGCTCATCAGTATTAGCAAAAACTGAAGTGTAATTCAATTACACTTATATCATAAGCAATTCTTATGATATTACAAGAATTATAAATTTGACTATAGTTTTTTTTTCCTCTACCGTAGCCCTCGCCAATAAGTCATTCCGCCCTTCATCTGTTGAAGGGCTGCAATTCCCAACAGGGAAAGGCTTTACCAAAGCCCTGCCTTTGGCATTGGCTGACTCAATAACTAGACTGGGCCAGGTTGGGGTACGTAGGTAGAGGGGGAATGTGAGCCCAACCTTCGCCCTGGCTAGATATATCTGAATTATGAACATCGAAGTGCATCTCATTGCAGCGAGATAACTTTCTCATAATTCATCGGTATCGTTACCATTTCTTCAAACGCGTCAGGTCAGGCAATCTGCCGCGTGGCATTTTTCCAGGAAATCCACTTCATTCGCACCCGTCTGAGCTCGTCAGGGCACCGTGTGCCCAGACCTGGGAGAGGTGTGTTTTGCCAGCGAAGCGGATTTCTTCAGGTTTACCCTGTATCATCTTGATAGAAAAGGAGTTCGTGCAATGGATACCGCACGTGTCATAGTCTTCGACACGACGCTGCGCGACGGAGAGCAATCTCCGGGGTGTAGTATGACGATCAACGAAAAGCTGCGGATGGCTCATCAGCTTGATCGTCTGAGTGTAGACGTTATCGAAGCCGGCTTTCCGGCAGCATCCGAAGGCGATTGGGCTGCTGTCAACGCTGTATCTATCAACTTCCGTCGGCCAACGATTGCCGCACTGGCCCGGGCCTGCGACGAAGACATTACCTGCGCTGGAAAAGCACTGGCTCCTGCCCATCATCCCCGCATTCACACCTTCATTGCCACATCCGACATTCATCTGACTTACAAATTGCGACGCAGCCGGGAACAGGTTCTCGATCAAGCCTGTCAGGCCGTAAAACTGGCGCGCACCTTTGCCGATGACGTTGAATTTTCACCTGAAGACGCCACCCGCACTGATCTTGAATATCTGTGCCAGGTTGTGCGCGAAGTGATCGCCGCCGGGGCAACGGTCGTGAACATTCCCGACACGGTGGGCTACACGATTCCCTCTGAAATGTCAGTGATCATCAAAACGCTGTTTGAGCGCGTGGACAACATCCATCAGGCGGCGATCAGCGTCCATTGTCACAACGATTTAGGGCTGGCGGTGGCCAATTCACTGGCCGCCATCGAAGCTGGTGCCCGTCAGGTCGAATGCACCATCAACGGCATTGGCGAACGCGCCGGCAATGCCTCGCTCGAAGAACTCGTAATGGCTCTTTCCGTGCGACGCGACGTGCTGGCCTATCAAACCCAAATTGCATCGGAATTGTTATTTCCAACCAGTCAGCTTTTGTCTGAAATTACAAACATTCCCGTTCAGCCAAACAAGGCCATTGTCGGACGCAATGCGTTTGCCCACGAAGCGGGCATCCACCAGGACGGCGTGCTCAAAAATCGGCTGACCTACGAAATTATGACACCCGAATCAGTTGGTGTTCCTGAAAACCGGCTGGTGCTGGGGAAACATTCCGGGCGTCACGCTTTGATTAAACATTTTGAACGGCTCGGCTATCGGTTTAATCGGTTTGAAATTGACCGGCTCTATCGTCACTTCACTTCGCTGGCTGACCAGAAGAAAGAAATCACTGACAGCGACCTGATTTCTCTGGCTGAAGATGTCCACGAAATTTCACGGATGACAGCTTGAAGAACCGGGTTCCGGGTTCCGGGTTCCGGGTTCCGGGTTCCGGGTTCCGGGTTCCGGGTTTTCGAATCAAATTCTTTTTGTTCCCGTGGGCTTCGCACCACGGCTATTACACAACGACCCTGCGGGCCTAAAACTCTTTTTTGGTGTTTATGCCTGTTTCCCTAAATCCACTGTTTTTTCAATGATTTCCGGAACCCGGAACCCGGAACCCTAATCCCCCATGCCTGCCCAACCGCAAACCATCACTGAAAAGCTCCTCGCGGCCCACTGTGGACGTGAAACCGTCCAGCCCGGCGAAATCGTCAACGCTGAGATTGATCTGGTGGTCGCTCACGAAGTTACCACGCCGCCGGCCATCAAGATGCTGGCCAAGCTTGGGATCACAAAAGTGTTTGATCCCAAACGAATTGTGGTCACGCCGGATCATTTTGTGCCGAACAAGGATATTCAAACGGCGCAACTCACCAAAGAACTGCGTGAATGGGCAATTGATCAGGGAATCGAGCGCTATTATGAACTTGGCAACCACGGCATCTGTCACGCGCTGATTCCTGAAAAAGGCCATATCCTGCCTGGAATGACCGCCGTGTGTGCTGATTCCCACACGACAACGCTCGGGGCGTTTGGGGCCTTTGCCACTGGAATTGGCAGCACCGATCTGGCCGCTGTGCTGGCCACAGGTGAGTTGTGGTTTAAGGTGCCGGAAACGCTTCGGTTTGAGTTAGAAGGGGAACTGCCTGAGGGAGTGTATGCCAAGGATTTGATGCTTTACATCATCTCCAAAATCGGTGTGGATGGTGCGCGGTACGCCGCCATGGAGTTTACCGGCTCCACGATTGATGGTCTTTCGATGGAAGGCCGGATGACGCTGTGCAACATGGCAATTGAAGCCGGAGGGAAAACCGGCATTATCGCGGCAGATTCAACCACGAAGGCATACCTGGCCGAACGTGGCCAGACTGAATTTAAGATTTTTGCTTCTGACCTGGATGCCACTTTTGCTCAAAACATTCGGATTCAGGCCGACGAACTGGAACCCATTGTGGCCCTACCACACCTGCCAAGCAATGGTCGGTTTATCGGTGACGTCGAGCCGATGGGGATCAAAGTTGATCAGGCATATATCGGTTCCTGTACCAACGCCCGGATTGAAGACCTCCGGATTGCGGCACAGATTCTCAAAGGCCGCACCGTTGCCAGAGGCACCCGCACGATGGTGGTCCCGGCCACCAGCGACATCTGGCGGCAGGCCCTGCGCGAAGGATTGCTTGAAATTTTTGCTGATGCTGGCTGTGTCGTCTCGACTGCGACCTGTGGTGCCTGTCTGGGCGGTCATATGGGCGTGCTCGGCGCCGGTGAAAAATGTATCTCCAGCACCAATCGAAATTTTGTCGGTCGGATGGGCAGCCCGAAAAGCGAAGTCTATCTGGCCAGTCCTGCGACTGTCGCGGCTTCGGCACTGACGGGCGTGATTACTGACCCACGTCCTTTCTTGAATGAAGAATTGAGAATGAAGAATGAAGAATTCGCGATGAAAAATTGAGAATGAAGAACAATGAGGTTTCAGCCACTTAATTTCTACATTCTTCATTCTACATTCTTCATTCTCAAACCCTGAACCCTGAACCCTGAACCCTACAGTTATGGCACTTGAAGGCACTGCTCACGTTTACATTCGCGATCACATCAACACCGACGAGATTATTCCGGCGCGGTATTTAAACACCAGCGACGAACCAACCCTGGCCCGCCACGCGATGGAAGACATTGACCCGGCGTTTACAGGCCGGGTGCAAAAAGGTGACATCATTGTGGCTGGCGAGAATTTCGGCTGTGGTTCCTCGCGTGAACACGCCGTCTGGGCGCTACGTGGTGCTGGGGTTTCAGCCGTGATTGCCTCCAGTTTTTCACGGATTTTTTATCGCAACGCCATCAACAATGGTTTTCTGATTATCGAATGCCCCGAAGCCAGCGCCGTTAATCCCAATGACTGGCTGTGGATTGACCCGGCAGCCGGCATCATTCGCAATCAAACCCAGGGGACGGAATACCGATTTGTACCGCTTTCGACATTTGCCCAGGAGTTGCTGGCAGCGGGTGGTTTACTCCCCTATGTCGTCGCTCGAAAGTCTCAGGCTGAGAAAACCAGGGCTGAAGAAATCGGGCTTGGGGCTCGGGGCTGAGAAAACCAGGGCTGAAGAAATCGGGCTTGGGGCCGAAGACTCGCAAGCTCGGGGCTGAAGCAGTTGGGCGTGGTACTGAGTGTAACCCCAATGAGATCAATAACATCCTTAACTCTTAATTCTTAA
>DAOQNB010000035.1:5130-11967 GCA_035335845.1 Acidobacteriota bacterium
GGTACTGAGTGTAACCCCAATGAGATCAATAACATCCTTAACTCTTAATTCTTAATTCTTAATTCTTAATTTTCCCCTATGGTTCAGACTGACACCAAACATATCTTAGTGCTTCCAGGCGACGGCATTGGACCTGAGGTCATGTGCGAAGCTCTTTCAGTGCTAAAAACAATTGAAGACTGTTTCGGCCATGATTTTGAGATTTCAGAGCAGCCGATTGGTGGCGTTGCATTGCGTGAATACGGCGAACCACTCCCGGACGTGACGCTTGAAGCGGCGCTCAAAAGCGACGCGGTCTTGCTCGGTGCGGTTGGCTCTCCCGAATTTGCCACGGTGCCGTTTGAAAAGCGCCCGGAAGCCGGATTGCTGGCCCTGCGGCAACGCATGCAGACCTATGCCAATTTGCGCCCGGTGACGTCGTACCCATCGCTGGCTCATTTTTCGCCGCTGCGTTCAACCGCCAGTGTGGATCTGATGATTGTTCGCGAATTGACTGGCGGGCTGTATTTTGGTGAGCCGCGCTTTCGCGCCCAAACTGAAACCGGTGAACGGGTCGCGCTCAACACGCTTGCCTACAGCGAACACGAAGTCCGGCGCGTAGCCAAAGTTGCCTTTGAAGCCGCCCGCAAACGCCGCCAGAAAGTGACTTCAGTTGATAAAGCCAATGTGTTGGAAACGTCCCAACTCTGGCGTGAAATTGTCAACGAAGTGGCCCGTGAGTACCCAGACATCGCGCTTGAGCATATGTATGTGGACAACTGCGCCATGCAGCTCATTTTACATCCTGAGCGGTTTGATGTGGTGCTGACTGAAAATCTCTTTGGCGATATTTTGAGCGATGAAGCCGCCGTGCTGGCTGGTTCGCTCGGGATGCTCCCTTCAGCCAGTCTGGGCGATGGTTCAGGGCTGTATGAACCCGTTCATGGCTCGGCCCCCGATATTGCCGGGCAGGGGAAGGCCAATCCGATTGGGGCAATTTTATCGGTGGCCATGATGCTCCGCCATTCATTTCACCTCGAAGCCGAAGCCAAACTGATCGAGACGGCTGTTTCTGTCGCACTCGATAATGGCTTTCGAACCGCGGATTTAACCGATGCGTACCGGGCCATTTCGACGTCTGATTTTGGCAAACGGGTGTGTCAGTATGTGGAGGCCGGGATAAAAGATCCGGTGCTCTGGTTCGAATTTGCTTGACTGAATCAAAAAAAGCGGAGTAGTCTGAGCGCCAATCACGCGCCTTTCGCTTCCGCGAAGGAATCACCTTATGAATCGTAGCCAAAACACTTTTCAGACAACATCACGGAAAACCCGGTCTGGATTCTTGAGCCTCACGCTCGGTGTCGTGAATACAGTTGTGTCTACTCTGGCCACTGCTTCGGTAGTAATCCTGGTAATCGTAGGGATTATTAGCGTCATTATGACGGCGGCGGTGGCTTCCTAAGCTCTTAGGAACAACGAGTTAAAAACTCAAAGCCACCTGCCGCCGGACGCGAGCAGGTGGCTTTTTCATTTTCTACGGCGGTTTCAGCAGGAGGGCAGTCCTGCTGAAACGCTTCTGATCACCTAATTTTGCCTCTAGGAGAAAACCGTATATGGCACAGCATAGCGGTGCTGACATCGTTATTCAAGCACTCGTCAGGAACGGGGTTGACACGGTCTTTGGGTATCCGGGCGGTGCGATTATGCCCCTCTATGACGCGTTCTACGACGCGCCACTCCAACACATTCTCACTCGTCACGAACAGGCCGCCGTTCACGCTGCCGAAGGCTATTCCCGAGTCACGGGCAAAGTCGGGGTGTGCATTGCGACCTCCGGGCCGGGTGCGACCAACCTCATCACCGGGCTGGCCGATGCCTGGATGGATTCGGTACCAATTGTGGCGATTACGGGTCAGGTGGCGACACACCTGATCGGCACCGATGCGTTTCAAGAAACCAATGTGGTCGGGATTTCGACGGCCATCACCAAACAAACACTGCTGCCACGGACGGTCGAAGAACTCTCAACCGCCATTGCCGAGGCATTTTACATTGCCCGTTCTGGTCGGCCTGGCCCGGTGATTATTGATATTCCCAAAGATGTTCTGATCAAAAAAACCGACCTGCCGCTGGCCACCGAAGCCGGAACCCGGATTCCAGGCTACCGGCATCGTCCGGAACTCAATACCGAACTGGCGATAGAGGCCATGCGTCTGCTGCAGGAATCAGAAAAACCACTCATTTTGGTGGGTGGCGGATGCAAAATGTCCGGTCCGGAAACCGTGGAACTCTTCCGGCAGTTTTGTGACCGGACTGGAATCCCTGTGACGTCAACCGTGCATGGGTTGGGTTCGACAGCGTACGAATACCCATATGACCTCGGAATGCTCGGGATGCACGGTCTGCGCCGCGCCAACAAATCCGTCGGCAAGTGCGATCTGTTGATTGCCCTTGGCATGCGCTTTGATGACCGGGTGACAGGCGCCCCTGATCGCTTTGCCAAACAGGCGAAGATCATCCACGTGGATATTGATCAGGCTGAAATCAACAAGCTCATCCCGGTTGATTTGGGCATTCATGCTGATTTAGGCGAGGTGCTCGCGCTCTGGCTGGAAGAACTGGATCAGGAACCCTATCAGACCTCCTCCGATTGGCAGGCCGAAGCCTTTGCCCCCGGTGATGGGTTAAAACTCCCCGAATCGCTCAACCGCAGCCAGATCCCGCCCACCGATGTCCTCGATACCCTCTTTCAACTTCTGCCTGAAAACGCAATCGTCACGACCGATGTCGGCCAGCATCAGATGTGGACTGCCCAGCGGGCACGTCCGATTGATCCGCGAAATTTCATTACTTCCGGTGGACTCGGCACCATGGGGTTTGGCGTTCCGTCGGCTATCGGAGCCCAGTTTGCCTGCCCGGACCGGCTGGTCGTGGCCGTGGTCGGAGACGGCGGTTTCCAAATGTCAATTGCTGAACTTGCGACGCTCAAACGCCATAAACTGCCTGTCAAAGTGCTTGTGATGGACAACAAATACCTTGGCATGGTCCGTCAGTGGCAGGAACTTTTTTATCAAGGCCGCTATTCGGCGGTTGATTTGCGCGACAACCCTGACTTTGCCGCAATTGCGGTGGCCTACGGGCTGACGTCCTTCAAACTCACTGAGCCCGAAGCGGTTGAATCTACCCTTCGCGAGTGGCTGGCAACGCCGGGTCCGGCGTTGCTGCACTGTGAATGCCACATCGCTGAAAACGTTTTCCCCATGATCCCCGCTGGCGCGGCGATTGATGAAATGATGGAAGCAACCCCAACTCGACCATAAACAGGGTATAGGGCTGAGGGCTAAGGGCTGAGGGCTAAGGGCTGAGGGTGTAGGACTGAGGGCTGAGGGTTGAAAAACAAATACCCTAATCCCGATGTCTTCAGCCCCAAGCCCTTAGCCCCAAGCCCTCAGCCCTACACCCTTAGCCCAAACATAAGGAGAACCCACCCATGACGACACAACTGAAATTCATCCTGACGCTGCGGCACGTGAGAGTGCTGCCCAAGTTGTTTATGTTGATCGAACGTCTCGGCGCAGAATGCACCGATATGCAGGGCCACCTGGTGCCAGGTGCGGGTGGTCGGTTGCACCTGACGCTGGATTGTCCCCAATCACGGGCCCATCGGCTGCGACCGCAGATCGAGCGACTGGTTGATGTGACCGAACTCTATGACGCCGAACAAGCGACGCTCCACGAAGAACTGCTGTTTCAATCAGATATGGTGCCGGTGAGTGCACTGGTTGAGGGTTCGTTATGAGTTTTCAGAATGCAACCACTGTTTGGAAAAATGGCCAGCTTGTGCCGTGGGAAGACGCCACGGTTCATCTTTCCGCCCACGGGCTGCACTATGGCACCGGCGTTTTTGAAGGCATCCGCTGTTATGACACGCCCGAAGGACCAGCGGTTTTTCGGTTGCGCGAGCATATTGCCCGGATGTTTGCCTCGGCCTGGCTGCACAATATTCCAATTCCATTTACCCAGGGCGAGCTTGTCCAGGCGACGCTTGAAACTGTGGCTGCCAATGGTCTTAAGTCAGCGTATGTGCGTCCAATCGTCTTTTTTGGAAGCGGCTCGCTCGGACTTTTGCCCAATGCCTGCCCGACCGAAGTGGCCATTATGGCCTGGGAATGGGCGCTCCTGCTGGGTGCGGACAGTGCCGAAAAAGGAATCCGGGCGACGATTTCTTCGTGGCAAAAGTTTGATTCCAACGCCATGCCGGCAACGGCCAAAGCGTGCGGTCAATATCTCAATTCAGTCCTCGCCACCCGTGAAGCCCGCACTCGGGGCTATCACGAAGCCTTACTTTTGAATTCAGCCGGAAATCTGGCCGAAGGCGCGGGTGAAAACCTGTTCCTGGTCAAAAACAAAACCTTGATTACCAATGGTCAGGCTGATGATGTCCTGCTCGGCATTACCCGCGACACCGTGATTCAACTGGCGCGGGAGAACGGCTATCAGGTCACCACCCGATCATTGACCAAACTTGACTTGCTGGCCGCTGACGAAGCCTTTGTCACTGGTACGGCAGCCGAAATTGTGCCGCTCTGCGAAGTAGACGGCTATGAAATTGGTGACGGCCACCGACCGGTGACGCGAGTGCTGCAACAGGCATTTCGTGACGCGGTTCAGGGTCGTGACCCCAACCACACTGACTGGCTTTCGTTTGTGCCAAGCCGCGAATCAGCTCAGTCAGAAGTTGAGGTCAGGGCATAGGGTTGGGTTTGAATTTTCCAACCACGAACCCTCATCTTCCACCCCTTATATATAAAGGAGCATTTTATGGTAGGCCACATGAATAGTTTTTCTGAATCACCGGAGTCTGACTGTCCGGTACCACCTGAATTCACCAGCAACGATCATGCGCTGCATATTGCCTGGAAGAATGTTCCAGCCATTCAATTCAATGACCGGTTTACCGGCAAACGCGTCGAAGGCGAAAACGTGCTGATCGTCTGCACCGAAGCCCAGGAAGGCTTCATCGTGCCAAAACACAAGCACGAAAGTGAACAGATTTCGATGGTCCAAAGCGGATCCTGGCACTTCAATGTTGCTGGTAATGAATTTGTCGCCAAAGCCGGCGATGTCGTGCATATCCCGGCTGGTTGGGAACACAGTGCCGTGGCACTCGAAACTTCAACCATCATCGAAATTTTTACTCCGCCGCGCCGTGACTGGAACGACGACGAAGAATATTTGTGGGGAGTGTAATTTTAGGGCTGAGGGCTTGGGGCTAAGGGCTTGGGGTTTAGCGTTTAAGCCATAGCCTGCCTGATGACTCAGATTCTCACCAAAACAAGTTCAAAATGATTCTTGTTGAGTCAGTACCACCTGCGTGAGCGGGTGGGTCAAAGCGTTTAGGGCTGAGGGCTTGGGGCTAAGGGCTTGGGGTTTAGCGTTTAAGCTTTAGCTTGCCTGATGACTGAGGTTCTCACCAAAACAAGTTCAATAGTGATTCTTGTTGAGTCAGTACTACCTGCGTGAGCGGGTGGGTCAAAGAGTCAGTACCACCTGCGTGAGCGGGTGGGTCAAGAATAAAAAACGTTGGGAGGATGAAAATGAAGGTTTATTATGATGCAGATGCGGATTTGTCTTTATTAAAAGGAAAAAAGTTTGCCATTTTGGGTTACGGCAGCCAGGGACACGCCCACGCGCAGAATTTGCGCGATAGCGGGTTTGATGTGATTGTTGGGCTTCGCCGGGGCAGTGCATCGCAACCCAAAGCCGAATCGGCTGGATTCAAGGTTTTTGACACCGCCGAAGCCGCCCGCCAGGCCGACATCACCATGATTCTTACGCCAGATGAACTGCAGCCAGAAATTTATCGCCAGGAACTATCTCCGGTATTTGAGGCGGCGGCGGCTGAGGGAAAACCCAAATACATTGCATTTGGACACGGATTTTCAATTCATTTTAAGAAAATCGTACCGCCAGCGGCGACCAATGTGTTTATGGTGGCGCCGAAATCGCCAGGGCATCTTGTCCGCAAGGAATATGCCAATGGCGGCGGCGTTCCGGCACTGATTGCGGTCCATCAAAACCCAGCCGGAAACACCCGCGAAATTGCGTTGGCCTATGCCACGGCGATTGGTTCGGGGAAAGCTGGAATTTTGGAAACGACCTTCCGCGAAGAAGTGGAAACCGATCTTTTTGGTGAACAGGCGGTTCTGTGCGGCGGGTTGACGGAACTGATCCGGGCCGGGTTTGAAACACTGGTCGAAGCCGGATATTCGCCGGAAATGGCCTATTTTGAATGTTTGCACGAAATGAAGCTGATTGTGGATCTGGTGTATGAAGGCGGCATTGCCAATATGCGCTATTCGATCAGCAATACTGCTGAATATGGCGACATGACACGTGGAAAACGAATCATCACCCAGGATACCCGTTCCGCCATGAAAGAGTTGCTGACCGAAATCCAATCAGGACATTTTGCTGATGAATGGATTGCCGAACACAACGCCGGCAAACCCAACTACAAGCGCATGGCGTCCGATCAGGCCAACCATCAAATTGAACAGGTCGGTGCCAAACTCCGGTCAATGATGCCGTGGATTGAGCGCAACCGGCTGGTGAACAAGGCGAAGAATTAGGGCTTGGGGCGGAAGAAATCGGGCGGAAGACGTCGGGCTTTGGGCTGAAGACTCGCAAGCTCGGGGCTGAAGACGATGATTTCAGCCCCAAACTCTAAAATGTTCGAGGTCGAACAATTCTTGTAATCTATTGATTTGAAGATATTTAACCTCGATTAGTATTTTCCTTCAGGCTATGATATTTTCTGCTTTCAGCCCAATTTCTTCAGCCCGAAGTCTTCAGCCC
>DAOQNB010000035.1:12067-16564 GCA_035335845.1 Acidobacteriota bacterium
AGCCCAATTTCTTCAGCCCGAAGTCTTCAGCCCGAAGTCTTCAGCCCGAAGCCCAATTTCTTCAGCCCGAAGTCTTCAGCCCGAAGTCTTCAGCCCCGGTTTTCAACCCTATGCCTTCAAAACCTCTCAACCAGCGAAGTCAAACCATTACCCACGGCGTGCAGCGCTCGCCCAATCGAGCCATGCTGCGGGCCGTCGGGTTTCAGGATGCCGATTTTGAAAAACCAATTGTCGGCGTCGCCAACGGGTACAGCACCATCACGCCGTGCAATATTGGCCTGAACGGATTGGCCCAGGCGGCTGAGCGTCAACTCAAATTGAGCGGTGCTATGCCGCAGATGTTTGGCACCATCACCATCAGCGACGGCATTTCGATGGGAACGGAAGGCATGAAGTATTCGCTTGTTTCCCGCGAAGTGATTGCCGATTCGATTGAAACTGTGTGCAATGGCCAGAGTCTTGACGGTGTGATTGCTATTGGTGGGTGTGACAAAAATATGCCCGGCGCCATGATTGCGATTGCCCGGCTCAACATTCCGGCGATTTTTGTCTATGGCGGAACTATCAAACCGGGGCACTACGCCGGGAAAGATTTGACCGTCGTAAGCGCCTTTGAAGCTGTCGGCCAGTATTGCGCCCACAAAATGAACGAAACAGATTTTCTGGAAATTGAACGGCGAGCCTGTCCAGGTGCCGGTTCGTGCGGCGGCATGTACACGGCCAACACCATGTCTTCCGTCTTTGAAGCCCTGGGCATGAGTTTGAAATATTCTTCGACCATGGCCGCCGAAGATGCTGAAAAAACCGAAAGTGCCGCTCAATCGGCTGAAGTCCTGTATCGGGCGATTGAACGCCAGCTTCTGCCAAGCCAGATTTTAACTCGCAAAGCGTTTGAAAATGCGATTGCCGTTGTGATGGCGATTGGTGGTTCAACCAATGCCGTGTTGCATTTACTGGCGATTGCCCATGCCGCCAAAGTCCCACTCACCCTGGATGATTTTGAACCAATTCGGCAGCGGGTACCGGTGCTCTGTGACCTGAAGCCGTCAGGTCGGTTTGTCGCGACAGATTTGCACCGCGCCGGAGGCATTCCGCAGGTGATGAAAATTCTGCTGACTCATGGCGTGCTCCACGGCGATGCGCTGACCATCACCGGTCAAACAATTGCCGAATTGCTGGAAGATATCCCCGACCAACCCGCCGCCAATCAGGAAGTCATCCGACCCTGGACCAATCCGCTCTATCAAGCTGGCCATCTGGCAGTACTCAAAGGAAATCTGGCCACGGAAGGCAGCGTCGCCAAAGTGTCGGGTGTCAAGCACCTGAAGTTTACCGGTCCGGCCAGAGTCTTCGATTCAGAAGAGATTTGTTTACAGGCGATTCTCGATGGCCAGATCAAACCCGGAGACGTGGTGGTGGTGCGCTACGAAGGCCCCAAAGGTGGCCCCGGTATGCGTGAAATGCTGGCACCCACCTCGGCCATTATCGGCGCCGGGTTAGGTGACGCCGTCGGATTGATTACCGACGGAAGATTTTCCGGCGGTACCTACGGCCTGGTCGTTGGCCATGTCGCTCCGGAAGCTGCCGTCGGAGGCACCATCGGCCTGCTCAAAGATGGCGACACCATTACCATTGATGCTCAGGAAAATCGCCTTGATGTGCACCTGACATCCGCCGAACTCGCCGAACGTCAAGCCTCCTGGACCCCGCCTCCGCCCCGATACACCCGTGGTGTGCTCGCCAAATACGCCAGGCTGGTTTCATCGAGCAGTCTTGGGGCCGTCACGGATTAAAGTGAGTCGCACACAGAAGTGAAAAGTGAGTAGCGAGTAGCAACGAGTCAGACACAAATTTGGATTGACTCCTTGCTACTCGCTACTCGCTTTTGTGCGCTATTCAGCTATACTGTCGCCCGTTTGCCCCCTTATATCCTTTTTCAGCAACTACAAGTAGGAGGTTTTCAATGGCATCACCCGGAAAACTGGCGATTCTGGTCGGCGGAGGCCCGGCCCCAGGGATCAATACGGTGATTTCATCGGCAGCAATTGCTGCGATTAACCATGGGTTTGACGTCGTCGGCGTACAGGATGGCTTTAAATGGCTCGTGCGCCGGGACCCTTCACACATTCGTCCGCTGACCATCGGGGATGTTTCCATGATCCATCTGATGGGCGGATCGGTGCTTGGAACGGCACGCGAGAACCCAACGAAATCCGAAGCTGCAATGACCGCCGTGATCGAAACCCTGAAATCAATTGGCGTCACCCACCTGGTTACGATTGGTGGTGATGACACGGCCCTCTCGTCAAGTCGTGTGGCCCTGACATCTGAAGGCCACATCAAGACCGTCCACGTTCCCAAAACCATTGACAACGATTTACCGCTCCCGTCACATATTCCGACCTTTGGTTTCCAAACCGCACGTCACGTTGGCGTCGAACTGGTGCGCAACCTGGCCGAAGATGCCCGCTCAACCAAGCGCTGGTGTCTGGTGGTCGCGATGGGCCGCAAAGCCGGTCACCTGGCCCTCGGTATCGGAAAGGCAGCGGGCACAACCCTGACGGTCATCGGTGAAGAATTCCCAACCGAAACCGTCAAATTTTCCCACATTTGTGACATTCTCGAAGGCGCCATCATCAAACGCCGCGCCACTGACCATCATTATGGAGTCGCGGTGTTGGCCGAAGGCTTGATTGACAAACTCGATCCACAGGAACTGGCTGGCCTGCAGGACGTCGAACGTGACGACCACGGGCATATCCGGTTTGCCGAAGTTGACCTGGCCCGCAAGATCAAAGTTGAAGTTCAAGGCCGACTCAGCGAGCGTGGCATTCGCCTGACCATGACAAACAAAAACCTTGGGTATGAACTCCGCTGCGCGGACCCGATTGCGTTTGATGCGGCGTATTGTCGTGATCTGGGTCATAGCGCAATTCAGTTCCTGGTCACGGGTGGAAACGGCGCCATGGTCAGCGTTCAGGATGGGAAACTGGTGCCGCTCCCGTTTGACACCATTCGCGACCCTGAGACCGGCAAGACCAATATCCGGCTGGTTGATACTCAGAAGGAAAGTTACCGGGTTGCCCGAAGCTATATGATTCGCCTGGAACGCGATGATTTCGGGCACAATGCCTGGGTCGAGCAACTGGCCATTGCCGGCAATCTGACGGCAGATGAGTTTCGCGCCCGGTTTGGGTATCTGGCTGAGAACACCCCCTGGTGAGGTTTAGACTGGGAGCAGGTCAGAACCCTTCACTCCCATCTCCAAGGACACAAAACTATGAAAACAAAGAAAGTTGGTATTTTAATTGGTGGTGGTCCGGCCCCAGGTACAAACGGTGTAATTGCGGCAGTCGTTATCGGTGCCATCAATGCAAACTGTACGCCGATTGGTATTCATGATGGTTTTGAGTGGCTGGCGCAACGCTATACGGACGAACAACATGACATGACAATTGATGAAGTTTCCCGCATCCACCTCCACGGTGGCGTCCTGTTGGGAACTTCACGAACCGATATCACCCGTACCGACCAAACCCTGGCCAACACCATTTCCGCCTTGAAAAAACTGGGTATTGAAATGCTGGTCACGGTTGGCGGTGACGATCTGGTCAGCAGCGCCGTGGCGGTCGAACGTGAATCACGCGGCGCGATTCGGGTCGTTCAGGTGCCAAAAAGCATTGATAACGATTTATCACTGCCGGTTTCGGTTGAAACGCTCGGGTTTGAGACCGCTCGCCACGTCGGGGTTGAAATGGTCAAAAACCTGATGGTGGACGCCCGAACCACTGGCCGCTGGTATTTTGGCGTGACCATGGGCCGACCGACCGGACATTTGACGCTGGGGATTGGAAAGGCAGCAAGTGCCGCCTGTACCATCATTCCCGAAGAATTTGAACAAGAAACCATTTCGCTCAGTGATATCTGCGACATTGTCGAAGGCGTGATCATCAAGCGGCGGGCAATGGGCCGACCTGACGGCGTGATTTTGCTGTCAGAAGCCCTCAACGAACGCTTTCACCCCGACGAAGTTGCCGAACTCCAGGACGTAGACCGTGATGCTCAGGGCAACATTCGGGTCACCGAAATTGACCTGGGCCGCAAAGTCAAAAACGAAGTCCAGCTCCGGTTTGAACGCCGCAAAATCAAAGTAACAATTGTGGATAAAACAATTGGCTACGAGTTGCGGTGTGCGCCGCCTGTACCGTATGACGCCGAATATGCCCGTGATCTGGGATATTTCGCCGTCAATTACCTGCTCAAAGGTGGTTCCAGCTCGATGATTACCATCCAGGGCGGGGAATTTAAACCAATTCCGTTCTCAGAAATCCTGGAACGGTCCGGCGGTCATGGTCGTCGCCGCTACGTTGACATCACGGCTGACAATTACAAAGTGGCCCGTGATTATATGCTTCGCATCGGGCCACGTGACTTTGCCAATCCAGATTGGGTTGGGCAACTGGCGGCGGCTGGGGGACTGTCAGTTGATGACTTCCG
>DAOQNB010000036.1:0-16556 GCA_035335845.1 Acidobacteriota bacterium
GTCCTGTTGCTTGAAAAAATTTCCACACCCAGTGAGTGCTGATCGCTGTTTTGACAGCGAAGGTGTACACTGTCCGGAAATCTTGAGCCACTGTCAAATCTGTCTGGCGATGTGATTGGCTTATGTGTGATACCAGTTTGGAGTCAATAACCGGTTGTCAGTAGTTTACTAAGTTTATTTGATTGAATGACTTGACTGGTTTCTCATGCAGGTATTTCATTGCACAAATGGTATAAAAGATTTTTATGGGCACGATACTGATTAAAAATGAAAGCAAACCGCTGAAGTGCGAGATTTGCCACCAAACGGACCTCTTTGACGTTGAAACCCAGGTCTGTCTTCGTTGCAAAGACCTGGCGAGTGTGCCGTCGGCTTCAAAACCAGTCGAGGCTTTTTCAGACGAAGACCGGGCCAGTTTTTTCAGGCGATTAAACGACCACTATCAAACCATCTCTCATCAAGAGACGGTGGCGCAATTGAAAAAACCAGCGACGTTTCACATCAGCGTGGCAACTGTTATTTTGAATGGGCTTCTTTTTGTCGTTTTAAAGACTGTTTTGGCTCTTATATTGAGTTCAGCTTCACCAACTTTGATGGCGGTTTTTAGCTTTTTTGCTTTTGTGATGATTGAAACGGCAATTGTTTTTTCAATTCGGCCAGCACGCCCAGTGTTGGCCCAGGGAATTTCTACCGGGTTGATCATTAGTTTTTTTTCGCCCTTCATGATTCTGGTGCTCATGGCCCTGTTTTATGTGCTTGGGGAAACTGGAAATATCCTGGTGCTCGTCTCCATTTTTATCGCGGGTTTTATTCTGCTGTTCAGAAAACTTGGAGCATACCGATAGGATCAATTCTGAACCCGATAAAACATTTTCCAGCTTTTGTCTGGAAGCTGAATCACCATCGGGTCGGCAACCCGGTGACCAGGCATCGGTGCCAGTCGGATTCCGGGTTCTGCCGTCCAATCCAGCCCGTTGGTTGACACAAAACTTTCAATTGTTCCACCGCGCAGGTTGAAAGCATACAACCGGAACTTTCCACCTCCGATTTTTAATGGGTTGGCTGGGCGATAGTCCTTAGACACAAACGGTTTGACGACTTGAAAATTTGTTCCATCCCGGCTGGCTGCGATAAACGAACCCTGTTGCTGGTCAAATGAAGCCACCACCATCAGCCATTCCTTCCAGCCTTTAAATACATCTCCATCAATCAGTTGCAAAGGCGGAAGGACTGCCGTTTCTTGAGTAAAGTGGATTCCATCATCTGAAATCGCGCTGAAAATGGTTTGCGTGCCAATCCCGTTAAAATAATACAGCCGATAGCGACCATCTTTGAGTCGAACCACGCTTGGATCCAGTGTCTTGGGGACCGTCAGGTTTTGGATGGTCAGGTTGAGTGGGGTAAAGGTTTTCCCGCCGTCTTCAGAAATCGCGCAGTTGGTGGTTTCCGGTTCTTTGGTGGCGTCTACGTAGTAGAGCAAGATCTTTCCGTCACGTGTCACAACGGCAGTTGGTGCCGACGCATGGTCAAGCAGTAACTTCCCGTCATGCGTCCATGTCAGACCATCCGGACTCGACGCGCTGTAAATTTGATCAAAGTACGGGCCGCCCTCCTGCTGGAAGGCGCTTGCCTGAACAGGGGATCCCGGTTGGATTGAACTGAGGTTGATCAAGGTGAAAACAAAAACCAGGGCGATGACACATCTGAAGATCATGGTGGCTTCCTCCGAATTTAGAATTTAGAATTTAGAATGAAGAATGAAGAATGATTTAAACTTAGTGATTTCAAATAGTTAATGACTTCCAAATACAAGGATTCCGTTCCAAAATGGCATAATATGTTTTTCACAACGGTTTCCCGGTTGATATTTGGTCAGTCCAGTTTTCCGTGTTGACAGATGCGGAGAGCCTGAGCAGGATGTGGTAAGCCGGGATAGATGCCCGGTTTGGATGATATTTATCCTGAATCTTGAGGTCATCAATGAACCAGTTGATCATTAAAACCGAAGGGAAGCCCAGTAAATGTGAGGTTTGCCATCAATCGGACGTCTTTGACGCTACAACTCAGGTGTGTGGGCGCTGTCAGGATTTAGCAAGTGTGCCGTCGGCTTCAAAGCCAGTTGAGACTTTTTCAAGTGAAGACCGGGTCAGTTTTTTCCGGCGGCTGAATTTGCAATTTGAAGATTCTCTTAATAACCAAATTGTTCTTGAAGAAAAAGGTAAACGACAAAAGGATTTTTTTTCCTGTTTAACTATTATCCTGAACTTAGTGTTTTTGGGTTCTTTAGCTTTTTCATGTGGGAAATGGAACTTGAAAATGGGCTTGTTCTTTGAAGTGTTAGCCATAATCTTTTTCATAGAACTGGCCATCACTTGGTTATTGAAAAGCAGGATCCCCTTTATTTTTAGAGGATTTATTGAGGGAACAATTGGATGCCTTGTCATTCCCTTCCTACTAATTTGCCTGCTTTTTATTATTGGGTTATTCCTTTCCGTTTATGACTGGTTAGTTTAACAATGAATCCAATATTCCCGGTTCTTTCTAACGGCTTTGACCAAGACGAGACAATCAATGGATCCATTTATTATCAAAACCGAAGGGAAGCCCAGTAAATGTGAGGTTTGCCATCAGTCGGACGTCTTTGACGTTGCAACTCAGGTGTGTCTCCGCTGTCGGGATTTGGCAAGCGTGCCGTCGGTTTCAAAGCCGGTTGAGGCTTTTTCAGGTGATGATCAAGTCAGTTTTTTTAGACGGTTGAATGTTCAATTTGAGTGCGCAGATGAAGAGCAAAAAGCGTTTGATTCAGCCTTTCAACACGGGAAGACTTTGGCGGTTTTGGTTTTTGCGATAAATCTTTTGTTTATAGCTTTTTTGTCTGAATGGTTAGAAACACTCTTTCGTGGCCCCGCCAATGCCCATTGGGTCATTCTTTCGATGGTTTCACTGTGGGTTGCCCAACTGTGTGCTGCATTTTTCCTTGGTCGAAAGTATGTATTTGCCAAAGGGTTCTTTCAGGTCATGGGTGCTCTTTTTTGCCTCCCACTCTTCCTGCTGATTCTTGTTTTGATTGAACTCTATTTTTAGATAACCAGATCGAATTCATTTTCAGAACATTATTGTGGAGGTTGTTTATGGACACACCGCCTGTTCATACCGAAGGCACGCCCAGTAAATGCGGGCTTTGCAACATGTCAGACTGTTTTGATGTCGAGACCCAGGTCTGCTTCCGATGCACTACTGTGCCGAAAGCACGTCCGATAGCCAAACCTGCTCAGTCCTCCTCGCCTGAGGATCGGGCCAATGTCTTTAAGCGGTTAAACTCGCAATTTGACGATTCGGTCAAGCAAGAGAAAGCCTTTGCTCAGGAAGCCCGTATCAGTGTCACGTTCGCACTTTTCATTTTCCTGCTTAACCTGATTGGGTTGGTTGGGTTTTCATTGCTTTTCGCCATTCTGATTCGATCTTCCCAGGGAGTTGATTGGGTTCGGTACTGGATGGTGGTGCTTTTGATTGTCGAAATAAGCATCGGAGTTTTGATCAGAGATCGGCATCCATTTCTTGCAAAAGGGTTTATCTATGGAGCAATAAGCACCTTTATGGTTCCAGTGGTAGTCCTGGTGGTTTCACTGGTTTATTATTTTTTTGGGAAGCTTGGGCTTCTCTCTATTTTTTGGATTGTTTTGATTTCTCTCTATTTGAGGTTCATCAGGCGAAACACGTGAGGATATATGACTTTTGACAATGCCATCGCACAATTTCAAGCTGCCGGGCTGGTGACGGTTGTGTGTCAGTCTCCGCCTTCGTGGTGTGATTTGCGGGTCTTGGGTGAATGTAACCCTGATGGGATAACTGCCCGCTGGGCGTGTTTTTTGAGGCACACGGGCTGTTCGTGGATTGTGTCAACGCCTCCGCATTATGTTCCTGGGCCGGGGCCGGAGTTCGAAGTCGAATCACTGGAAGCTGCCGTGGCGCTGGTGATTTTCTTTTTTGAACATCGCCACGAAATTCGAAACGAAGACGGATTTGAAACCGAAGCGTTGGCCAGCAAGTTATTCCGGCAATTTCAAAATGCAAACTGATCGTTCTTGAGTGCTGGTCACAGATTCAACATAAGCCGCAGGCCCTCAGCTTGCTTCTTTGGTATTTTCATCCAGAACCTGGCGCACTTTTTGGACCAGTCCCAGCGGGGTATAGGGTTTTTGAATAAAAGCGACACCGGCTTCGAGCAAGCCATGGCGGACGATGGCGTCGTCAGTATAGCCACTCATAAACAGGACTTTGAGGTGTGGGTACCGGATCTGTAACATTCTGGCAAGGTCGGGCCCGCTCAGAGCAGGCATTACCACGTCCGTCAGGACCAGATCAACCAATCCGCTGACAGACTGGATAATCTGTAACGCTTCTTTTCCATCAGTTGCCGTGAGCACCTTGTAGCCGTACATTTTCAGGCTGGTCACGGCTAGCTCGCACACGTTTTCATCGTCTTCAACCAGCAGAATGGTTTCAGTGCCCGAGAGTTGAACGTTTGCCCCTGGATCGTTTTCGCTGGTTGGGTGCCCGATAGCGGCAGGGAAGTATATTTTGAATGTGGTGCCGTGCCCTGGCTCGCTATAGACATTGATCGTGCCGCCGCTTTGCTGGACAATGCCGAAAACCATGGCCAGTCCCAGGCCAGTCCCTTTGCCGACTTCCTTGGTGGTAAAAAACGGCTCAAAGATCCGAGCCAGGACATCAGGCGTCATCCCACAACCGGTATCAGTCATGGCCAGCATCACATACGGCCCCGCCTTGCAGTGCATATGGGTCGTGGCATAGTCATCACCCAGCACAACATTTGTGGTTTCAATCGTCAGCCTGCCACCTGTGGGCATTGCGTCACGGGCGTTGACTGCCAGATTCATCAGAATTTGATCCAGTTGGCTCGGATCAACTTTGACCGGGCTGAGGTCTGGGGCCAGCACGGTCGTAAAGAGAATATCTTCGCCAATCAGGCGGCACAGTAATTCCCCGGTTTCAGTGACAACGCTATTGAGATCAAGGATTTTGGGTTGCAAAATGGTCTTGCGGCCAAAACCCAGGAGCTGCCGGGTCAGGGTCGCTGCCCGTTTTCCAGCTTCGTTGATGGCGTTGAGGGACTTGCGGACGGTGTGGTCGGTGTCAGGCAGCTTGAGCAACAGTGCGCTATAGCCGGTGATAATCGTGAGCAGGTTGTTGAAGTCGTGGGCAATGCCGCCAGCCAGTTGACCAATCGCCTCCATTTTTTGGGACTGCCGGAGCTGGTCTTCCAGCCTTTTGCGCTCGGTGATGTCATTTTGGACACCAACGAAATTCACCAGCCTTCCATGTTCATCATGCACGGGGTTTAACGACAGGGCGTTCCAGAATGGCGTTCCATCTTTGCGATAGTTCAAAATTTCGACCGAACAGCCGCGCCCGGCGGTAATCGCTTCGCGGATCGTACGGAGGGTGTCTGGATCGGTATCCGTACCTTGAAACAGGCGTGGGTTCCAGCCAATCACCTCGTCTGACCGATAGCCTGTAATTCGCTCAACCCCGGCGCTGGCATAAATAATCGGATTATCCGGCTGGGTTGGATCGGTAATGAGAATTCCTTGCGAGACCTCCTGAATGGCCCGGTCTCGAAGCCGCAAGGCTTCCTCTGCCTGTTTGCGTTCGGCAATCTCTTCCAGCAACTCACGGTTGGAGGCTTCCAACTGAAAGGCTTTCTTCTCCAGTTTGCGGACCAACACCTCGTTGTATTCTTCAAGGAGCACCGGTCCTTCATCTACTCGTTCTGCCACTGAGGGCGGGTCTTCCTGGCTGGCTGTGGCCAGAACTTCCTCAATGGTTGCCATAAAGGGTTCTGGTTCCGTCGGTTTGACAATGAAGGCAGTGGCACCCAGATCCAGCGCCAGCCGTTCGTCCCTTGGTTCGGTGTACGTTGCGGTGTAAACGACAAAGGGAATACGTTTGAGTCGGTCATCAGCTTTCCATTGTCGCAAGAGTGTGTAGCCATCCATGACCGGCATCAGCAGGTCAGAGATGATCAGATCAGGTGGCTGTTGCCGGGCTTTCACCAGTGCCTCAGCACCATGCCGGGCTTCATCTACGCTGTAGCCGTGACCCTGCAACAACATCCGCAGCAGATACAGATTTCCCGCATTATCGTCCACAATCAGCACGTGGGTCATGAGTGGGATTCCTTGTATGGTGGAAGGAGGAAGCGTTCGACTTCAGCCACAAACGACTCCGGGTTGATTGGTTTTTCAATATAGCCTTCGGCGCCGGCAGCCAGGCATTTTTCCCGGTCACCAATCATGGCGTATGACGTGACCGCGATGATTGGAATGGATTTTAAGTTTGGGTCATTTTTTAGGGTGTGCGCTACGGCGTGGCCATCCATACCTGGCAACTGAATGTCGAGCAAGATCAGATCCGGGCGGAGTTTGGCTGCCAGTTCCAATCCTTGCGGACCGGTTTCCGCCTGGAAAATCTCATGGCCGTGCTGTTCGAGCATAAATGTGGTCAGATAGCGGTTTTGCGCATTGTCTTCAATCAGTAGAATTCTGGCTTTCATCATTTCACCTGTCCTTGCAATGGCAGCGTGACACAAAAAGTGCTGCCCGTTCCCCATTCACTGTCGGCGCTGATCACGCCGCCCATTAAGGTGGCCAGACGCTGACAAATAGCCAATCCCAACCCTGTACCGTCGTGCCGTCGTGACAAACCTGAGTCAATCTGGCGAAAAGGTTGAAACAGGTTTGGCAAGTCCTCTGGTTTGATGCCCATACCGGTGTCAGCCACACGTAGCCGGATGGCTGGCTGATTTGATACCGCCCCTGGCGGCGTAAAATCGGTCGCCAGTTCAGCGGTGACTGTAATTTTGCCATGTTCAGTAAATTTCACGGCATTGCTCAATAAATTAAGCAGAATTTGCTCAAAACGGCGCTCGTCGCTCACGGCCTCGCCCAGTCCCGGTGCCAGATGCACATTGAGTTTGAGCCCTTTGGCCTCGGCCTGTGGTGTGACCAGCGTGATGACTTTGGTAATTGACCGGGAGATGTCAAATGGTGACCGACCAACTTCAAGTTGCCCGGCTTCGATCTTGGAAATGTCGAGCACATCATTGACCAGGGCCAGCAGGTGGCGGGCGCTGGTCCGTACCATATCAAGTTGCTTGCGCTGTTCTGGGTTCAGGGGCCCGGCCAGTCCCTGTAAGAGAATCCCGGTGAATCCAATAATCGAATTGAGCGGCGTACGCAACTCGTGCGACATGGTTGCCAGAAAGGCTGATTTGATGCGATCTGCGGCCTCAGCCCGGTGGCGTTTTTCCTGTTCGGCTTCGATTCGCATCCGATCTGTAATGTCGGTGCCGATGCTCAGAAACTCAACCACACGGCCCTGTGCATCCCGCACGATGCGGTTGGTCCAGGCAATCCAGACGCGTTCGCCATTGCGGCGGATGTTTTCATTGATGTTTTGCTCAAATGCCTCTGGGGTGGTGCGGATGACTTCCAGCAGTTGCGTGAGGTCACGACCACTGCTTTCACTGGCTGGGACAATCGTGCCAATGACATGGCGACCGATGATCTCGTCGGCAGAATACCCAAAGAACTGCCGGCCAAACGTGTTGAGAAATGTGATGTAGCCATCTGCATTCCAGCGCAGGATGATGCTGCTGGCGTGTTCGACCAGCTCGCGATACTTTTGCTCACTCTCGGCCAGGCGAGCTTCGGCGCGTTTGCGATCAGAGATGTCAATTCCAACCCCCACCAGGCACGGTGTCCCTTCATACACCAGGCGCCGTCCGGTGAAAAAGTAGGGTGTGGTGGTGCCATCTTTGGCGACAAAGGACGCTTCAATAAATGACTCGCCGGTTGCGAATACTTCTGCGATTCGTTCCTCCAGGTCTGGTTTTTCTGCGTCTGAGAAGAAATCGCGTGGGTGCATCTGGGCAATTTCTTCGCCAGAGTAGCCGGAAACAGTCTCGAAGTTGCGATTCCAGCGCAAAAATTGTCCGGTTGAATCATAGAAATAGAGGATGCCGGGCATGCTCTCGATCATCATATCTGAGAACTGCTTTTCGTTGCGTACTGTTTGCTCTGCCAGGCGGCGTGCGGCCTCACGTTCAAAGTTGTCGAGGGCAAAAGAAATATCGGTGACGGCTTCTTCAAGGAGCCCGATCTCTCGGTCATGGAAGAAATTTCGCTCCCCGGCATAGACACTGAGCGTGCCAGATACTGCTCCATTCACCCGAATCGGAAGTGCTGCCGAAGCCTGAAACCCCCGGTGTTCAAGCGCCGGACGCCAGGGGATTGTGGCCGGGTCGGTCAACGCGTCATTGCAAATATAGGGCTGACCCGTGCGAAAGGCGGTGCCCGACGGCCCATGGCCTTCTGGTCGATCATCGACATACACCGTGATGGTTTTGAGGTATTGCGTCTGGTCGCCACACTCAGCCACCGGCACCAGTTGGTGTGTTTCTGGGAGATGCCAGCCGATCCAGGCCAGACAGAATCCGCCATGCTCAACCAGGACCTGGCAAATTTTCTGAAACAGCTCTTCACGGGTTGCCGTCCAGACAATCGCCTGGTTGATCTGACTCAATGCCGCATAGAGCCTTGAGAGACGGGCAATCTCGCGCTCGCGCTCTTTTTGCATCGTGATGTCACGCAAGATCCTTGAGGTTCCACTTACGCGACCATCTGGGTCTTTGATTGGGGCTGCCGCAACTGAAACATCAATCAGCCGCCCATCCCTGGTCCGACGCAACGTCTCAAAGTGTGCCACGCGCTCGTCCCGTTGCAGACTTTCCAGGATGACATTTTCCTCTGGCCACCTGTCGTCTGGAAACAGCCGGGTAATCGAAGTTCCAATCATCTCGCTGGCTGGGTATCCAAAAATTGCCTCAGCGCCGGCATTCCAACTGGTGATGGTGCTCTTCAGATCGGTGCTCAAAATAGCATCGTGCGACGATTCAACAATCGCCGCCAGATGCTGGTGATAGTCGTGAGCCCGTTTGGTGTCAGAGAGATCCTGGATTGTGCCCAGCAATGTGCCGTCTGGCATGACCGTTGCCACCACATCCGCCGAAAAAATCGAACCATCTTTGCGCCGAAATTGCCATTCCCGGTGATGGTCAGCCTGATTGGTGATCTGGTCTAATGCCTCGTCAATATGGTGGACTTCTGACTGAACGACAATATCGGAGGCGTGCAACCCGATCAGCTCGTCACGTGAATACCCAAGCATCCGGCAGATACTCTCATTCGCATCAAGATAATAGCTTTGGGTATCAGCATAGAGGATGCCGACCTGGGCATACTCAAACAGTGTGCGGCACCGTGCCTCACACACCTCCAGGGCGGCCTCAAGTGTCGGCTCAGGGTGTTGTGGCTCGGGGCAGGCGTGGGTGACTCCGGCAAAACCAATGTGATGGTGGCTGGTATCAAAAAGCGCGGTCAGCGTGATCGTGGCCCAGTGTGGCCTTCCACCCTTGCCCTGGAGTTGATGGGTGGCGGCTTCGTAACATCCAAGAGTGAGAGCTTCCTGCATCATCTGCTGAGGAATACCGCCAGCCACGTCTTGAACCAGGTATAACCGCGAAACGTGGTGGCCGATCATTTCTTCAGGTGGGTATCCGTAGCTTTGCTCGGCACCGCGGTTCCAACTGATCACGGTGCCGGCTGGATCAAGCATAAAAATGGCATAGCTGCTGATTGAGTCAACCAGCAACCGGAACTGCGCGGCAGATGGCTGTGCAAAAGCAGGGTTGGCAGAGGGTTGGGGTTCAGGAAGGGTCAGCATACATTGAGGAATCTTCTTGGGGCGTTTGAGAAAAGCCGTTTCAGCCGTTTCAAGGCGGGAAGTCACGTGCCCACAGTTTCAATCAGTCGAGCATAGCCTGTATGTTCGATGTCTGACCTCGGGGCAAAGGTCTAGAAGGGCTGGTTATCTTTTTGGTAACTATAAAGGAATCACTGCCAATAGTGTACGCTCCATCAAGAAACTTTCTGACCAGGTACTGCATGACGTTGGGGGAACTGGCTGGATTTTTTCCGGAGTTCAGGCGAAAAAGTGCCGATCCTCAGTTGAAATACAATTTTAGATGGAATATGGGTTGGAATTCACGGTTTGTTGATTCTTCATCACCACAATCAGAGATTGCCGCACTGATTCATTTATTAAAATCCACGGCTCACCCACCAGGGAATTGACTGAAAGAAGCCGGGTGAACGACTCACGAAAAACTGGTAATACCAATTAGGGTTCAGGGTATCGGGTTCAGGTTTGCGGGGAAATACAATTTTTTCAATAATTTAGCCTTCCCGTAATACGATACCTTCATTGCAAAATGGTGTAATTATGAAAAAACATTGGATTTCAGGCTGGATTCTTGGATTGATTGTCTGGGGAACTATGGCCTGTAGCACCCCACCGCCGCCGCCGTCACCACCACCGGCGCCACCCGCTCAGGCACCAGTATCAAAACAAAAGCTTGAGGCAACCTGTGCGGTGTGTGGCATGCCAGTTGTCGAAGCTTTCCAGAATCGGTTTGAAGGGAGCCTGGCGACAGAGCCACCAGTTCATTTGTGTTCGGGGATTTGTGCAGCCTCATATGTGCAAAAAAACCCGACACTCGAACCACACCTGAAAGTGATTGACTTCCAAACGCGTGCGCTGGTTCCAGCCGCGCAAGCTTTTTATCTTACGGGATCAGCTCTGACGATTATGGGGGCGATGCCTCCCACCGTCGCTGCTTTTAGTGATCGCAAAGCGGCTGAACAGGCGGCGAAAAAGAATGGTGGCAAAGTGTTTGATTGGAAAGGGGTTCTGGCTGAACTCCGCAAGTCGCCCGAATTTCAGTCCCACTGATCTTCATTTTGAAAAGCGGCGTCAAGCCGCCGTACTCACAGGATATATGCTGACACTGCTTGCTGTTTTTATCATTGGATTGTTTAGTGGCTGGTTGCTTGATTCTGCGGGTGATGTCTCGCAGAAAGTTTCAAATCAAGTCAATTCCACGACCACCACGGTTGAAACTCTGCCGTCACCGGCGCCGGTTTGGGCTTTTTTTCCGTTTGGGGTCGGAAGACTGCTGGCTTATTTTGTGCTCGGCGGCGGGGCTGGACTTCTAGGGACACTGGCTTTCGAGCAGGCTGTATTAAACGGGAAAATCCGCTATCTATTTGTCATTGCAGGACTTGGGTTGCTGGCCTTGTTTTTTGTCTTGCACGTGCTGGTGCCGTCACCAGAAATCGCCCTTAAAAAATTTGGGCAGACCCGATTTGGGCAGGCAAGTCTGCGGCTTGTGAACCGATGGCCGGGCCCGGTGCGCTATCTGGCGCTCGGACTCATCGACGCTTTGCTGCCCAATCACATTACCGGTGCCTTGATATTACTGGCATTTACGTCGTGGGACAGTCTGCGTAGCACCATGTTGATGCTTAGTTTTGGGTTTGGGATTTTTCCCCTGTCTGCATTGAAAGTGCTGCTTCCAGAACTCACCGCCCAGATTGTAAAAGAAGTTTCTTCGGCCCTCGTAACGGTGATGGTGTGCCTGTTTGCCGGGGTATTTTTCTTACGTGGAGCGGGCTATGCCTTTGTCAACGGCCAGATTGTCCGCGATGACCTGTTGCACGAAGGCCACGAGGTTTCGGCTGATGATTCAATTGTGCGAATCAATGTTCCGTTTCCACAGATTGAATTGACTGATCTGGAAGGCAAAAAACATCGCCTGCAGGAATATCGCGGGAAAACCGTGGTTCTGGTGACGGTTGGCACCCATTGTCCCTGTGTCGAAGCCTACCGCGAGCGACTCAACACCCTGGCCAAACGCTATGAACCGGCTGGCGTTATCTTTTTGGGGATGAACCCGAACGGTAACGAACCAGAAGCTGAAATCCGCGACCATCAGCGGAAAAAACCATTTGTCTTTCCAGTCACGATTGATGCCGACCAGCATGTCGCCGATGTGATCAAAGCCAAATGCATGACCGAAACTTATTTAATTGATACAAACGGGTTGCTTCGGTATCACGGACGGATTGACGACAACATTTACTATCCGCAAGACGTGACCGATCACACGCTGGAAAATGCCCTCAATGTTGTGCTTGGTGGCAAACCGCAGCTTCTGACCAGTCAAGTTGCCATGGGATGTGCCATTGTGCGGAAGAAACTGCCGGTGGTCGGGCTGAAGAAGGAGGGCTGAAGACGTGGGGCTCAGGGCTTGGGGCTGAAGAAGATGGGCTGAAGAATTGGCTTTCTTTCATCCCTCAGCCCTGGTTTTCTCAGCCCTACTTATTCAGTTCAGCGATTTCGGCCAGCATTCTCTGGAGTTCGGCACCTGAAATCCACTGTCCTTTGAGCATCACGCCAGCCGTTTTTGAGGCATTGGCGATGCTGGTGAGCGGGTTGGCCTCAACCAGCACCAGATCGGCACGTTTTCCGACTTCAACTGTGCCAATTTGTTTATTGAGTTTGAGGTATTCGGCTGGTGTTCGGGTGGCAGCTTCCAGAGCCTGAAACGGAGTGAGTCCGGCATCAACCAGCGCCTGGAGTTCGCGATGCAGGGCAAACCCTGGTACCAGAAAGAATTGCGGCGAATCAGACCCGGCCAGCAGTTTGGCCCCATTTTGCGAGAGTCCCACCACCAGTTGGTTCCGAATCTGCGTAAACGGAAGCCGATCCTCAAGCGGAATGGCATTGTTGAGAAAGCTCTGTTTTTGTTTGGTAAAGTCAGAGCGCATTTTCGGTGTGGCATAGCGCAACTCGGGCCACTTGAGCAGATCTTCTGGTTTTTCGTCTGACACGATGACTTTAAAGAGAGCCAGCGTCGGGGTGTTATAAACCCCAGCCGTTTTCGTGGTTTGGGCCAGCGCCGGAATCCGCGCTGTTTCCACATACTGGAGAACCGGCCCTAAAATAATCTGACCCGGCGGCACCTCAACTGGGACCGTGGCTGGCAGCAACGCCCGGATGTACCCATCCAGATGTTCAATCGTTTCCTGCCTGGCATTGAGCGCGCGTTCGAGTCCAACCGTTTGAGTGACGTGACCCGCAACCGGGATCCCCAATTTTCTGGCCGTGGCCACAATGGCGTCATAAGTTTGAGGGCTCAGGTTTTCGTGGACTTTAATCAGATCAAATCCGGCATTTTTGTATTCGGTGACCAGTTGTTCACCTTCAGCCGGATTGGGTGCCATAAATCCAAGGATTGGCGGCCCGGAAGTAATCAAGGTCGGGCCCAATGCTTCGCCGCGGGCAATCCGGTCGCGAAGCACCAGATGACTCGGGTTGCCAACCATATTGCGAATGGTGGTAATGCCATTGGCAAGATTGAGTTTTAACCACTGCCGGGCCAGATCGTTGGGCAAATTGGTATCGCTGGCAAGATGAGCATGGGCATCAATCAACCCGGGCAGCAAAAACTTGCCGCCAGCCTCAATGCGTTCGGCTTTTTTGGGGATTTTGACATGATTGGCCGGTCCAATCTGGCTGATTTTGCCATTTTTGACCAGCACCACCTGATTTTCCAGGACCTGTTCCCGGTCCATTGGAATGACGTTAACATTGACAAAAGCATAGAGCTTTTTTTCTGGATTGGATTGACGGGCCAGCGTGGTGACCGGGAGGACACACACGCAAAGGAAGACTGCAAAAACCCACTTGATGCGAGCCATGCCAGGAACCCTCCGAATTTAGAACTGAGTGGGTAGGGATTGAGAAGGTCAGGAAAGAAGGAAATGAAAGCGGTTTATCGCGGTACAGGTTCTTATGGTCTGAATTGTTGATACCAATTTGCAATGAAATTGTTGTAATAAAAAACAGTCAAGTGACTCAGTTAAATAAGCTTAGCGAACTACTGACCACTGGCCACAGACGACTGACTACCAAAAAATAATAGCCAGCACTACGAAAAGCAAAAAAGTTGATAACCGTCGCACTTTGCTTCGCTTTTAGTAGTGCTGGCTTAGGCCAAACATTTACCCTGCATATCAACCGATATGCTTGATGTGCAGAGTACTCGCATTCCTGGAAATAGGAATTTGAATGTGATCAAGCGTGCCTGGCATGACACGAACCGTGAAAAGAAGTACCCGAACCGTGTCAGCCTTCCTCCATCAAAGCCAGTAATCGGTCGCGATAGGTCCGGCTGAGCGTAAGCTGGTTGCCATTGCGCAAGATCACGGTTTGATCTCCGTTAAAGAGCGGTTGAAGTTCTTTGATCCGATCAAGATTGACAATGGTGGTGCGGTGGATGCGCACAAACCGGGTTGGATCAAGCCGGCTTTCAATCTGGTTCATTCGCTCGCGAATTAAATGGACCTCTTTGCCAACGTGGAGTTCCAGATAGTTTCCAGCCGTTTCGATCCAGTCAATTTCATCAACCATGAGAAAAATGGTTCGCCCTGAGGTTTTAACCGCCAGTCGTTTGAGAAATTTCTGCTCGGGGTTCAGTGTTTTGAGCAGGGCCAGCAGCCGTTCATCCTGTGGTTCTGGCTCGGTGCGCTGAAGCTGTTTTTTGGCACGGTTGAGCGCCTGGACAAATCGTTCCCGGTCATAGGGTTTGAGCAGATAGTCCAATGCGTTGACTTCAAACGCTTTCAGCGCAAAGTGATCAAAAGCGGTGACAAAAATGAAGGCCGGCATGTGATCCAGGCCGATATGATTCAAAACTTCAAACCCATCAACTTCGGGCATTTGAATATCGAGAAACACCAGCTCGGGTTTGAGCGAGATAATGGCGTCAATGGCTTCCAGTCCATTTCCGCATTCGGCCACAATTTCAATTTCGGGGTCGTCATTGAGAAACCGGACCAGTTTCTGACGTGCCAGCGGCATATCGTCAACGATCACTGTCTGAATCTTCTTCATAAAAAACTTCAGCAAAATCAGTATGGAAAGGAATGGTGACGTGAACCGACATGCCGCCATCTGGCAGGGTTCGAAATTCAAACTGCTGGTTTTCGCCATACAGGCGCTTGAGTCGTTCGCGGGTATTGGGCAACCCAATACCCAGTCCCAGAGCCTGCTCAGGCGTCCCCTTGATTCCAATACCATCATCTGAAACCTGGAGTCTGAGCGAGCCATTCTGGCGAAAAGCCCGGATGTTGATCGCACCGCCGCTGATGCGTGGGGCAATGCCGTGCCGGATGGCATTTTCAACCAGCGGTTGGAGCACCAGGTTGGGCACCCGGGCTGGCAGTACATCGCGGTCAATCTCAAATTCAATCGTGAGTCGGTCCTGGAGCAGCGTTTTCTGAATCTCCAGGTACTTTTTGAGGAATTCAAGCTCTTCGCGCAACGTGATTTCCTGGTTCTGGCTGCTTTGGAGCGTGGTTCGAAGCAAGTCACTCAACTGGGTAATGGTTCGATCAGCCAGTTCAGGATGGTCATAGATCAGTTCAGAGATGGCATTCAGAGTATTGAACAGAAAATGTGGGTGAATCTGCATTTTCAGCGCCTGAAGCTGAGCCTGGGCAAAGCGATATTCACGATCTTTATATTTTTGGAAATATGTTATCGCCTGACTGACCCCGATGATACCCAGATACACCAGAATATCAGTGGCGCCAACCCCCACCAGGACCGCCTTGAGCGGAATCGGATTATGCGCCGCCCGTGCGATATTGAGCACAAACGTGTTGGCGGCTCGCAGCATGGCCATATGCACCATGGCAAAAGGAATGGCCAGCAGTAATAACACGAGAGTGTTTCGAAACTGATGTGGGGCTTCAATTGGGTATTGTTCGCCAAACCAGAACACAAACGGGGTCAGGATTGCCCAGCCGTAAAACAACACCAGATTGGCACTGAGTGCTTCGATCCAGGTGAGTGGCAGGGCCGACTGGCTATGGAGCACATAGGTTTGCGGGGTGAAAATGAGCGCCAGAAACGTCCAGCACACCAAAATACCAGTGGCGCGAACCAGATGGGCCTTGATCCCCGATGAAAAAAATGGCTGAAAGTTTGGCATCACAGAGAAGAAAGAATTGAGAGCGAAGGCGGCAGAATGCAGAAAAGATAAAGTGGATCCCTCATTCTGTCTTCCTCCGTTCACGACTCATTTTGTTTCTGAAAATGTTCAATGGCGTTGATTTCGTTTAGGGACAGTCGAAATTTACTGACGCCATTGATACCGGCTCCCTGGTGTGGATTTCAGCCCCCCACCGTAGTGCCAGTAACGGCTGGTTGCCGTAAGGTCGAGGCGAGTGCGACTTCGCCTGGTGTTTGACCCTGCTTGTGACCAATTTCACCAAGAAAATCAGCCATTTGCAAGTAAAAGTCCAAAGTTCTGGCGTTCGCCTGCAAAAACATGGGCTGAGATCATTTTCTGGAAAGTTGACCATCGGCGTAGTTTGGCGAAAAATAGAGCTGTCGGTTGCTCACATTCACCGTCATCGAATCAGAGTCAACTCAATCGAAACAACCGTTCTTCACTTCTTTTGCCAGGACACCAATGGATACAATTGTTTACCTTGATCGCGAAGCCATTCGCGCACCATTGCGCAGGCCAGATTTTCCACATCACTGGATTGAATATCCCAATA
>DAOQNB010000037.1:0-8163 GCA_035335845.1 Acidobacteriota bacterium
CCCGCCTGAGTAGCCTTAGGCGGGGCGTTGGAGCAATGTGCTTAGCGCTGCATTGCGGCGACTTCACTGGCGAAGTCAACTTCTTTCTTTTCGATGCCTTCACCAAGTTTGAAGCGCACAAAACGTCGAATCCGGATGTTTTCACCCGTCTTCTGAATTTTCCCTTTCAACAAATCATTGATCGTGATGCTTTGATCTTTCACAAATGGCTGATCAATCAAGCAAACTTCGGCTTTGAATTTGTTGATGCGGCTCTCCACAATGTTATTGCGGATGGCTTCTGGCTTGTTTGCCGTTTTTGGATCACCGGCCACCTGTGCCAGGGCGATTTCGCGCTCTTTGGCAATCACGTCAGCCGGGATTTCATCAGGGGTGACAAACTGGGCATCCATCGCGCAAATCTGCAAGGCAATGTCGCGTACCAGTTCGCGGAACTCATCACCACGGGCGACAAAGTCCGTTTCGCAATTGACTTCGACCAGCACCCCAATTCGGCCACCGGCGTGGATGTAGGACTCAACAAGTCCTTCAGCCGCAACACGGGACTGTTTTGATTCAGCCTTCATAATTCCGCGCTTGCGCAAAATAACAATTGCTTTTTCTTCATCACCCGCTGCTTCAACCAGAGCGGATTTGCATTCCATCATCCCTGCGCCCGTTTTATCACGCAGGGCCTTCACTGCTGCTGCGGTAATTTCCGCCATGCGACCTCCAAAAAACTCTATCGAGTACGTTACGAAGTATGAGTGATGGATTATGAATCCTGAAGCAGCTAAGTATCTGTTATTCAATCAGATACGTCTTTCATCATTCATAGCCCATCATTCATAATTTCTATTGAGCCAGTTTTTTCTGCATTTGCTTATTCAGCACTTGCCTGGGGAGTGGTTTCCGGTGCCGGAGCGGCAGCCACAGCGACGGCGTCAGCCTGACGGCGACCACCAGCGGCGGGGACAACCTCAGGTGTTTCAGCCTTTTCAACCCCCATCTGACGACCTTCCAAAATCGCATCGGCAATCTTGGAGCTGATCAAGCGCACTGAACGCAACGCGTCGTCATTGCCTGGGATCACAAAGTCAATCCCACCTGGATCACAGTTGGTATCAACAATCGCCACGACGGGAATCCCCAATCGGTTGGCTTCGGCCACGGCAATTTCTTCCTTTTTGGTATCAATCACAAAGATCACATCCGGCAAGCGGCCCATGGATTTGATCCCTGCCAGGTTGCGCTCAAGCGTTTCACGCTCTTTTTCACGCTTAATGATTTCCTTCTTGGTCAGCGCTTCATAGCGGCCATCGGTTCGCATCGCTTCAAGGTCTTTTAAGCGCTTGATGGATTTCTGGATGGTCTGGAAGTTGGTCAGGAAACCACCCAACCACCGATGGTTGACATAAAACATATTGCACCGCAGGGCTTCTTCAGCAATGGCTTCCTGTGCCTGCCGCTTGGTGCCAACAAACAGGAAGTTCTTCCCTTCGGCAGCCGATTGCGTCACAAACCGCATTGATTCCTTCAAAAGCCGCTGCGTCTTTTGCAGGTCAATAATGTAGATCCCGTTCCGTTCGCCGAAGATATATTCACGCATCTTCGGGTTCCATCGTCGAACCTGGTGGCCAAAGTGAACGCCAGCTTCGAGTAACTCTTTCATGGTCACAACGACTGCCAAGAGAGACCGTCCTTTCCTCTATCGAGAATAGATAAGTTGAGATGGTTGATTTATGTACTCAGTCACCCAGAGCCCAACGCCTGTCGGGCAATCATGGCTGGGCGATGATGGAATAGGGTGGAAGCCCACATGTGACTCCCACCCAGTACCAGACCATTCCAAGCTGTTGTTGAAAAACGAATTAACGCTTTGAAAACTGGAAGCGCTTGCGGGCACCTTTTTGGCCGTATTTTTTGCGCTCTTTCCCACGTGGGTCGCGGGTGATAAACCCAGCTTTCTTCAACCGCCGGCGGAATTCGGCGTTGAGGGCGAGTAAGGCATGAGTAATGCCGTGTCGCACTGCGCCGGCCTGACCGGAGATCCCGCCACCGCGAACGGTGACGTACAGATCAAATTTGCTGGCCGTATCGGTGACATGCAAAGGTTGCCGAATCACCATGCGATGCACTTCGTTTGGAAAATAATTCTCGAAGGCCCGCTTGTTGACGACAATTTTCCCATCACCGGGGCGCAGAAAAACACGGGCGACTGCGGTTTTACGTCGTCCTGTTCCGTAATATTGTGTAGTTGCCACGATTTCCACTCCTTCAACGCGAAGCCTGCCTGGTTAGCAGCGGCTTCACCAACTTTATTTGAATTCCAAAGGGATTGGCTGTTGCGCCTGATGGGGATGCGTCGGACCGATGCACACTTTCAGTTTTGAAGCCATGGCGCGACCAAGCTTGGTTTTGGGAAGCATACCTTTGACCGCCAGGGTCAAAACACGCTCAGGATGCTTCTGAAGCTGGTCTTTGGCTGAAATTTCGCGCAACCCGCCGGGATGAAACGTGTAATGCCGATAGAACTTGTCATTCAGCTTATTTCCGGTAAACACCACCTTCTCAGCGTTCACGATGATCACGTGATCGCCAAGATCAAGAAATGGCGTATATTTCGGATTGCGTTTTCCCATTAACAGGAGCGCGACTTCAGAGGCCAACCGACCGACGGTAAGCCCTGCCGCATCAATCACATACCATTTGCGCTCGGCTTCCAGATTTTTGCCGCTAGGAACGTAAGTTGACATAATTGCTTTCTCTGAGATGATCTGGGTTTGGTCGATAAAAAGGCGAACCGTAAGAATAAGCAAATTTTTTCAAGTCTGTCAAGCGCGATTCCAGTTGGTGGGAGGACTTTTTGGGGTAAACAAAATGAGGCGCTGTCAACGATGTGACAGCGCCCTTCGTCAGATGTAAACGGGAAACTGAGCTATCCAGAGAAACCAATCATCCACGAACGTAAATTTGCTCGATCATCAGCACCACTCGGGAGGAAACCGGGTGACCAAAATAGGTTGCCGGCTGAAACGAGCTTTTCCCTAAAGCATCGCTGATCTGGGCGACAACTTCGGGGTCGCTGGTCGGAGAAACCATTTCAACCAGTTGCGCCTTCCCCTGCGGCGAAACTTCAGCGATAAAAATGACACAGTCCATCGGCTGATTTGCTGCCGCGAGTTGGGTCGGTAAATTCGCCATGCCAATGCTGCTCGGATCCATCGTTGGCCGGGTATTGGCCTGGATGTACACCATCTTGTAATCAGGTGTCCCAAGCGAAAAAATTGGCTTGAACGAAAACAAAATGCCACTAAACAACACGCAGGTCACGGCAATCCCAACCCCGTATCCGGCCAACAGCGGTTGAGCAGCCTGAAGCCAGTCGGTCCAGGCACCTGGCTGCCACCAGGAATGATGTTCTGGCACTGAAGCCTGTTCAAGGGCCGCCACCCATTGCCGACTCCAGGCGTCAGGGATGGCCACGTCTGAGGACAGTGGAACCAACGCGGTTTGAACTGCCTGCAATTCATGCACATACGTTTGACAGACCGGGCACACTTCCAGGTGGTATTCAATTTCAGCTCGCAGACCGTCTTCGAGTTCCAGGTCAAGATAGGCCGAGCATTGTTCCTGACACACAGTGCAATCCATCATAGTGCCCTGTCTCCTTTCACCAGAAAGAATTCCAATCATATCCTTCCTTAAAAGCGATGTTTGAGACGGCGTCGGAGTTCTTCACGCCCACGGGCGATCCGTGATTTGACGGTGCCGACTGAGATTTGGAGGGCGTCAGCGATTTCCTCATAGGACATTTCCTTGACATCCCGCAAAATCACAGCGACTCGAAAATCAAACTTGATCGCGGCCAGCGCAGCGGTGAGTTGCTGACGCTGTTCCAGGAGCAGCGTTTTTTGTTCTGGATCATCCGTCGCACAGGCCAGACGTTCGGCCAGCGGTTGTCCATCTTCCGTTTGGGTTGTTTCCAATGAAATGGTTTCCCGCCGCCACCGCCGTCGCCACCATCGTTGTTGATTGGCCACTTGATTCACCGTGATGCGATAGATCCAGGTGCGAAATTCGCATTCACCGCGAAACGAACTGGCTGCTTGATAGATTTTGAGAAAAATCTCCTGGGTTACATCACGTGCATCCTCAGGATCATTCAACAACCGATACGCCAGGTTGTAGATGGTACTCTGATAGCGCGTGACCAGTTCTTCAAAAGCCTCCCGGTTGCCGGTTCGCAGACGAGCCAGCAATTCAGCATCGGCCACTGACAAGCGAGTTTCAGTTGCAGCCGTCCCACCCGACAACGATTTGATCTGGTCAGTTGAGCGTGACAGTGCGGCAATATCCTGGATTCGCATCATGCGCATGCACCTTGTCGGAAAAATTGGATTCTGCTGAAAAAGCAACCTGCTTGTTTGGGAGTTACTCGCGTTAGACACCCTCTTGCAGGGAAAGTTCCCACATCCAGTGAAACTTTTTCTGTTTCTGGCTAAAAACCTGCTGGACCAGACCGGAAGGCTGGTTGACGGCAATCCAGAGTCGAGAGTAGCTTGCCTGAATACAGCCGGTGGTCCATATTCCGGTCCGAACTTCTTTCGGCGCACATAATTCCCCAGTGTTGATGGTCTCTGTGCGAGTCAGATTTCAGCTCGCTGGCTCTCCACTCTTTATTTTCTGGAACAACCCGCATGACCAATCATGTTTCGCCTTCACATCCTCTGATTGAAGTACACCATCTCAAAAAGTATTTCCCGGCTGGTCAGGCACAGGTCAAAGCCGTGGATGACATCAGCTTTTCAATTCAAACGGGTGAAACCTTTGGTCTGGTGGGGGAATCCGGCTGTGGAAAGACCACTACTGGACGATTGATGTTGCGGTTGATCGAGCCCACGGCTGGGGAAATCCGATTTGCGGGTGAGAATCTCCTGGCGCTCTCTCGAAAGGAAATGCGCGCCAGACGCCGTGACTTACAGATCATTTTCCAGGATCCATATGCTTCGCTCAATCCGCGGATGACCGTTGGCGAGGCCATTGCCGAACCACTGGTCATTCATCAGATTGGCGATGCAGGGTTGCGCCGTCGCCGCGTAGCCGAATTACTCGAAGTTGTCGGCCTGTCACCGGATTATGCGTCACGTTACCCACATGAGTTTTCCGGCGGACAACGGCAACGGATTGGCATTGCCCGGGCACTGGCGTTAAACCCCAGATTTATTGTGGCCGATGAGCCCGTCTCAGCCCTTGACGTTTCGGTTCAGGCTCAGGTCGTCAATTTGCTCCAGGATCTGCAATCACAGTTTCAACTGACCTATTTGTTCATTTCACATGGACTGGCAGTGGTTGAGCATCTCTGTACGCGGGTTGGTGTGATGTATCTGGGCAAACTGGTTGAAGTGGCATCCAGCCTGGAACTCTACGCCAATCCGCTTCATCCCTATACCCAGGTACTTCTGAGCAGCATTCCCATTCCGGATCCGGCCTTGCGCCGAAATCGCATCCCGCTGACGGGTGATGTCCCAACACCGATCAATCCCCCTTCTGGATGTCGCTTTCATCCGCGTTGTCCCTATGCCAAAGAAGAATGTCGAACCACAGAGCCGCCGCTCCGTGAAATCGCACCTGGACATCAGGCGGCTTGCTGGCTGCTGAAATAACCTTATTCCGAGCTACATCTCATTCCCACACTTATTTTTTCCTGGAGGCAATCGCTTATGACATTCCGATCTATTGTTTTGCTGCTGCTCTTAACAGGATATGAGCCAGTAGTTTACGGCTGGCAATCAGCGACACCTCCTGCCAAAACGACAGCTCAAGAAACAAAAACAACCCGCGAGGTTCGCGCTGTTTTGGATGCCCAGGTGGCCGCCTGGAACCGAGGTGATTTGGAAGGGTTTATGAAAGGGTACTGGCGATCTCCGGAACTCACCTTTACGTCCGGTACCACCCAAACCAGCGGCTGGGATGAAACACTGGCCCGCTATAAACGGCGCTATCAGGGGGAAGGCCGCGAAATGGGAACGCTGACGTTTGCCGATATTTCGATTCTTCCACTTGAGCGGCACACCACACTGGCTCGTGGCCGCTGGAAACTGGTGTTTTCAGACGGAAAAGTCTCTGAAGGATTGTTTACTCTGGTTTTAAAACAACTCCCGGAAGGCTGGCGGGTGATCCATGATCATACGTCTTAAACCATTAGGCTCACAGGCATCAGCTTTTCAAATATCAGTGTGTTTTTGCCAACAATCAAGTCATTGAACACTCTGGAGTTCCCAGATCCAGGATTTCAAGGAACAGTGGTTCCTTTCAGGTTGAATGACAGGGCATACCTTCCTTTTCAGCATTTCAGGTCAGGATACAACTCATGTTTATTCCATCCCGCAGTTGGCAACAGTTTGAGATGGTTCCATCAGCCTTTGTTTTTCTCCAGGAGGAATCATTTGACCACCGGTTGATCAGGTTCTTGATTGATGGTGAGGGGCTGCTCAGCAATATCGGGGTGGCAGTCGGCGTGCTGCTCTTACTGGTACTTCGGTTTTTGCTCCCGCCGAACAGACGAACCAGCTTGCGGTTTCCGCTTATATGCCTGGCAATTCATGTGGCGCTGGTGCTGGCACACATGGTGTTTGAACCACGACCGGCCTTTGCCCGCCTTGAAACAATTTTGGAAATTGCCGCTCTCTTTTTATTGCTTACGTCCCTGGGCCGGCTTGGCTTTTTATTTTTCTATGAGGCGGTATTTGTCTCACAACTGTCAAAAACAACCCCAAAGATCATTGGCGATATCTTGCAGGGATTGGTCTATGTGGGTGTATTGCTTCTGACACTGAAAGCTTCAGGGGTCCAGCTTGGCTCACTGCTGGTCACCTCAGCCTTGTTGACCGCGGTTATTGGGTTTGCCCTGCAGGAAACACTGGGCAATCTGGTCGCAGGACTCACGCTGCAAATCCAGGAACCATTTGACCTGGGAGACTGGATCCAACTCGATGGGCACGTTCCGCTGGGTGAGGTAACCGAGATCAACTGGCGTGCCACCAAAATGATTACCCTCGACCGGGTCGAAGTCACAATTCCAAATGGTGTACTGGCTAAAAATTCGATTCTCAATTACACCAAACCGACCAATGTGGCACGCCGCAATATCTATATTCTGGTGCCCTATCGGATACCGCCCCGCAAAGTTCACGATATTATTCTGAAGGTTTTGCCCGAAGTTTCTGAAGTTTTGACCGATCCCCCAGCCAGCGTGGTGACCAATCGTATTTTGGAATCAGGCATGGTTGAGTACTGGGTGCGTTTTTTCATCACGGCGTTTCACCGGCGCGACATCATTGATGGCAATGTCCGCGACCGAATCTGGTATGCACTGGAACGATCTGAAATTGATCACCCATATGGCACCAGCACCATCCAGCTTCACCGAATTGATCAGCAAGCGCACTCGTATCTGCGAGAAGTCGAAATCCAAACGATTCAACGTCAGTTAAATTCAATTCCGTTTCTTGACCCACTCAATCCTGAAGATCTGTACGAACTGGCCGAAAAGATCCAGAAACGGATCTATGCCCCAACCGAAACGATTTTGCGCCAGGGCGAACCAGGTGAAGAATTCTTTATCATCAATGCCGGCCAGGTCAGTATTCAAATTGACCATCGGGAAATTAAACAGATTGGGGTTGGTGCCTACTTTGGGGAAATGTCACTGCTGACTGGTGAACCCCGAACCGCCACGATTGTCGCCATCAGCGAAGTTGTGGTTTATGTCATGGGGCACGCCGCCTTCCGGGAAATTCTGAAAAAGCACCCAACACTGGCTGAAGAGATGAGTCGTGTGCTGGTGAGTCGGCAGCTTGAGATTGAACAACTCCGGGTTGTTTCCCCCGAGACTGAGGTTGAAAAACAGGTCATTGACCGATCTCGCCAGCTCCTGGCCAAAATCAGACAATTCTTTTCATTATGAGAACAATGAATTGAGGGTTGAAGACAATGGGCTGAAGAGAAAACGGGCTCAGGGCTTGGGGCTGAAAATTCGCAAGCTCCGGGCAATCAAAGGGATGAAGAATGAGGGATGAACTACAGCCAGTTCTTCAGCCCAACTTCTTCAACCCAATGTCTTTTCATCACCCGACGTGAACTCGCGGACGGTCATCTGGATCAGTAATGGCCTGCCGCAAG
>DAOQNB010000037.1:8263-16536 GCA_035335845.1 Acidobacteriota bacterium
TCACCCGACGTGAACTCGCGGACGGTCATCTGGATCAGTAATGGCCTGCCGCAAGACTTCACGGGTTACAGGCGCGGTATCTCCTTCCCCAAGTGCAATATATTTCAAGACATAGACCACCGGGTTACCTTCGGTCCAGCCAAAATAAACGTGGGGGATTTGCCCGGTCGTGTCGCGCACGTGGAGCAAGATCGCGGCAATAGCGTTGGGGACGGCTGGGCTTTCACAACGAATCACGCGATGGCGTCCAACCTGAATCCCTCTCACTTCAAGCAAATCATCAGTGAACTCCGAAGCATCACTGATTTTTACTTCAAGCAACAACAATGGATCACCTTTGGGAATGTGGTGGGTATTTCGGGCCTCGCGTTCCTTTTTGTCATATTCCTCAGCCGTTCCCTGGTCTGGGCGATTTGTCACAATCCGAACCGTTCCCCTGGCCACTTCTTTCAAAAACCGGTGGGCTGTTTCATCAAATTTGACTTTATGGATCCGGAGTTCGGTTGATCGCAAAGCCCGTGAAATCAGCGAGGTAAAAACAATGGAAATGATAAACAACGAAGCAATCTTCAACCCTTCTGGACGCTCATGAATGTTTTGAATCGTTGTATAGGCAAAGACCAGTGTGATGGCCAAAAACGCATATCGTCGCCAGCCAGCCTTCCACAATGAAAGCGTTACAGCGACGGCGGCGGAAGTCATCAAAACCAGCACTCCGGTTGCATAAGCACCGCCCTGGGAGTCAACGTCAGCCTTGAAAATCCAGGTTACGGTGAGGGTTATGACGGTAAAGACGACAACCAGGGGACGGTTGGCTTTGGCCCACTCGGGCGCCATGCCAAAGCGTGGTAGATAGCGCGGCACCAGGTTGAGCAGACCGGCCAGGGCTGACGCCCCAGCAAACCATAAAATGGCCATGGTGCTCAGGTCATAAGCGGTGCCAAATCCATCACCAAAATATTTATGGGCCAGATAGGCTAATGCCCGTCCGCTGGCTTCCCCGCCGGTTTGGAAGGCTTCGTGGGGAATCAACAGCGTGGTCACAAAACTGCTGCCGATCAACATCACGCTCATAATGAGCGCGGCGGTCCGCAATAAATGGCGAGCATTGCGAATACGTCCAGCGGGCTGGTCGTGTGTATCTGAAGGATCTCCCTCAACCAGTGGCATCACCGCGACACCAGTTTCAAATCCTGACAGGCCAAGTGCCAGCTTTGGAAATACCAGTAACGCCATCCCAATGATCACCAGAGGGTTCCCGTGATATTCACCGCTTGAAAGAGCAAGTTTCCAAGAGCTGATATAATGGGGGTGGTTAACGATCTCAATACACCCACGCACAATCACGATCACATTCAGGACCAGGTACCCAGCGACCAGAAAGACGGCCAACCCGATAGCCTCTTTAAACCCTTTCAAAAAGATAGCCCCCAGCATCAACAACAATACAAAGGTAACTGCAACCTGATGACCTTCAATCCAATGTGGGGCAAATGGATTTTCGAGGAGGTGGGCGGTGGCATCAGCCGCTGAAAGAGTAATCGTGATCACAAAATCAGTGGCGGCAAACCCAAGCAAGCACAGGACAAAAACCTTCCCTCGCCATCGCGGGAGGAGGTCTTCCAGCATTGAAATACTCCCCTGTCCATTGGGACTTTCAGCCGCCACCCGGCTATAAATTGGAAGTGCTCCGAAGAGGGTCAGTGCGACCAGAACCAGGGTTGCAATTGGGGACAACACATTGGCTGCCACAAATGCAATGCTGGGCTGGTACCCAAGGGTGGAAAAATAATCCACACCGGTCAAACACATGACCTGCCACCAGGGATGGGTTGGATGATGTTGATGAGCCCCGTCGTGATGTGGTTTGGATGAAACATCACGCGCGCCTTCAAGAAACCACCGCCGAAACAGGCGCGCCTGCTTCGATTTGAAAATGCTTCGTGCCATGAGGTTTTAGAATCTCTGCTTCGAAATGAAAGTGGACTTTAACTGGCAAGGACTCAGGCTGAAGAGGACGTCAGAAGGTGGAGCCTATTGCACTTGTGAAGCCTTCGTCAAGCAGGCGAGCAATTTTCACACCTGAAAGTCCAGGAACAGACTTGCCGAATTCTGATTGCTGTGGTGATTCACATCAGATTAAGATGCGGTTTCTTTTTGGCTGAAGTGGTTCTTTTCAAACCTTCCTGACAGCCCCAATTCATCTAATTTTGAAAGAGTACTGAGAAATTTGGCTTTATGGTGAATGCAACATTGGCTCGCATTGCGGAAAAAGTGCACACCGGCGAACGCCTGACGCTCGAGGATGGTGTCGCTCTCTTTGAAACTGATCAGCTTGCCTGGTTAGGACAACTGGCTGATTCTGTCCGACGCAAACGACATGGGCAGGTGGTGTTTTATAATGTCAATCGCCACTTAAACCCGACCAATGTCTGTTACTGGGACTGTACGTTCTGCTCGTTTTACCGAAAGCCGAACGACCCGGAAGCCTATACCTACACGATTGAGCAGGCAGTCCGGGAAATTCGTCCCTCGTACGAAGCAGGAATTACAGAACTTCATATTGTTGGCGGACTGCACCCAACCCTTTCATTTGAATACTATTTAGAGCTACTTCGTGGGCTCAAGGCTGAATTTCCCGGCATTCATTTAAAAGCCTTTACCATGGTCGAACTGGATCACTTCCGCCGGATCACACGACTCTCGGCGCGTGAAGTGATTGATCGCCTGGTTGAAGCCGGTCTGGATTCCTGCCCGGGTGGCGGCGCTGAAATCTTTGCCGAACCAGTTCGAAAACAAATTTGCAAACACAAATGCGGGAGCCAGCGCTGGCTTGATTTTTCTAAAGAAGTCCATCAGGCCGGACTGAGATCCAATGCCACGATGCTCTATGGCCATATCGAATCGTATGCAGATCGGGTTGACCATATGATTCGGCTCCGGGCGCTGCAAGATGAAACTGGCGGGTTTCAGTGCTTCATTCCGCTGGCATTTTTCCCGAAAGATACCGAACTCTCACACCTGCCGGGACCAACTCCGGTTGATAGTTTGAAGACCATTGCCGTCTCGCGGTTAATGCTCGATAACTTTGACCACATCAAAGCCTACTGGGTGATGCTGGGTCGTCAAACCGCCCAGATTGCACTCCATTTTGGTGCGAACGATATGGATGGAACCGTCTCAGGTGGCGGTCCGCTTGTGGCAACGTATTCACTCGATGGCGCTGCCCAATGTCAAACCACTAAAAATGAAATTGTTCAATTGATTCAAGATGCCGGCCTGGTTCCAGTTGAGCGTGACACGCTCTATCACCCAATTCAGCGCAATCAACCGGAGGCCGAGAAAATCCTGGCCTGACCAGGGTGAATAAGAAGGTACAGTAGAATCTAAATTACTGATGTAAAACAATCTTGTGGATATAAGCATTCTGCAGGCTGTTAGTTTGGGCCTTGGGCAGAACATCAACGATTATGAACCTGACCATCACTGAGTACACCTCCAATCATCAAGCAGCCATCCGCTCTATCCTTGAAGGGATCGGCTGGGCCGAGCAGTACATTGTTGCGGCTGAAAAAAATGCTGAAGCTTTTTCCCAAATACCTGATTTTTTTGGGGTTTACCTGGCAATGATTGAGCAAACTGCCATTGGGTTCGTTTATGTTCAGTTCTATGAATGGAACCGGCTCGCCCAGCTCCAGGGACTGGCGGTGGATGTCAGGTATCAACGTCAAGGCATAGCGTCACAGCTTGTCAAACGTGCCGAACAATTTGCTCAAGAAAAGCAGGCCCGTGGAATTTATGTTGACACTCCGACCCTGAACCACAAGGGGCGCGCTTTTTATGAAGGGATTGGATACCAATTTGGGTATATCATGCCACGATATTATGAAGATGCGCTGGATGGCGTCACGTATCAGAAGTTTTTTGATGGGAACGCGACTCAACCACTTCAGGCTGAAGACAAGCGCTGAAGACTTCGGGCTCAGGGCTTGGGGCTGAAGACATCGGGCTCAGCGCAATTACAAGGGTTCAGGAGAACTAAAACCAGTTCTTCAGCCCTCAGCCCCAAGCCCGACTTCTTCAGCCCGATGTTTTCAATCAGGACACACCATGGACGAAAAACAACGGACCCGACTCAGTAAATACCTGAGCAAACACTTGCGGCATACCCCAGAGCAACTCGGACTGGTTTTGGCACCTGGCGGTTGGGTTGAGGTCGAAACCCTGCTCGCAGCCTGCGCTCGCAACCAGATGGTCATCACCCGCGAGCAACTTGATGAAATCGTTGCCACAAACAATAAGCAACGGTTTGCTTTTGACGACACCGGAATGCGGATCCGGGCCAATCAGGGGCATAGCGTTGAGGTGGAATTACAGCTTGAACCAATTGTTCCGCCATCGGTTTTGTACCACGGCACGGGCCATCGAACGGTTGAACTGATTCTCAAGGATGGACTTCTGAAAATGAATCGCCACCACGTCCACCTCTCCACCGGCATAGAAACTGCCCGGATGGTTGGCAGCCGGCACGGGAAACCAGTGGTTTTTGAAGTCGCCGCTGAAGTAATGCACCACAATGGATTTGTTTTTTTCTGCTCTGCCAATGGGGTTTGGCTGGTTGAAAGCGTGCCGCCACAGTATCTCACCCAACTGAATGTTCAGGCTGGATAAAGTTTCCTCCAAAAATAAAAAGGCCGCGGCAAGGAATCACATCTTGCCGCGGAACCACTTGAGAGAGGAGGAATGTACACTATGCCGAGAACAGAAGAAGCCAAAACATCTTTCACCAGAAGGGCCTGCGTCGGGTGTTTGGGCAGCAACTTTTCACGTCACCCTCTCAAACGCGACCAGTTACGAAAAGTTCCAAATCGTCTCCATTTTTTTTCGATATTTTTCCAGTTGAAAAATTGAACATTCAAAATATTGAAAAATTTAGACTTAACTTCCCTCCAGTGAACCTCGCAACTGCCGGATCTGTGATCTTACCGCCTGAATTTGGGTTGGAATCTGCGACCAAACCCACGCCACCACTTTATCAGTTGGATACCGGCCATCACGGTTATATTCGGTTAATTTCAATTCTGGATAGGCATTCAAGACCATTACCATTTCAGGAGACTCGCCTGACAGGGATTTTCGCTGGTCAGCACCAATGCGCATGGCCCAAATCGGTGAGACCATTTCATAGCTGTCAGTAATTTTCCGCATGGCCATAAAGAGCGGTTGTTGTTCAGAAAATTCAGAATTTTTGGCAATAAAGGATTCAACCGCCACTTTGGCTTCGGTCACTTTCTGGGTGTACTCACGATAGGTCAGCGCCTGGTCCCCTGTGGCATCGGTCAGTGCCGACAATTTTGCCACCACTGAAATGGCTGATTCCGCATCGCTGATAAAACTGAAGTCAATTTTCGGTTTTGGCGGTTCGCCAATAGCCAGAATCGCGACGCGTTCAATCGCAACCGGGATTTTGTCACCGACCGCGTTTTCATAGATCAGTTCACGCGAATCAATTTTGACAAATTTTCCACTGATTTGACCGCCATCGGTCAACGTGATTTGAATCTCCTTTCCAGCAATCGGAGATGAAGGCTCAGCCACAGCTTTCTTGGGTGGACGACGTCCTTTTTGGGCCAAAACAGTTGGATACCCTGGTGTTATGCCCACAGAAACAGCGCATAAGCCCAAACAGAGGAAGAAAGAAAGAGAGCGTGTTTGATACATAAAGTCCCCAGACATATGAATTGAACGCCATCAAGCCAGAGCAAAGAGCGAGGAGGGAGCAAGCCACACCTTCCAGGCTGCGTAGGTTCAACCTGGTGACCCGCTCTTTGGCTCGGAATTCACAATAAACGTTGGAATACTTTCAGCAGAAGTTAAGAGAGGTTTTGGACTTGCAGGAGGTTGCTTTAGTCAAAGGCGTCCAGAAATGTCTTTAAGGCACTTGGATCATTTGATTTAACCCGCCCCGACATAAAATCGCCCATTCCTGGGGTGTGTTCACGATTCCACATTTTGACAAAGAGTTCCGGTGATGTTTTGAGCACACAGTCAGCCTGCTCAATGGTTTTCCCGGCTTCCACGACACATTTTTTGGGACCGACAATGACCGTCCATTTATCGTCGCCAAGTGAAAAATAAAATGACTTTTCTTCTTTAAACGCACCTTTTTTATAGGCACTTTTCATTCCCTTAAAAATCTCACCCACCGTTTGAGCCATAAATTCCTCCAAGAAAATTGCCCAGGCTACCCACCAATGCACGACATCGTCCGCTCTGGCGGGACAAAATCCGACTGGTTAATCCGATGGCCGGCTTCTTTGAGCCGAACAGCTTCGCGAATCAGTTCAATCAATTCCTGACGAGTTGCGCCGCGACGGAGCGGTGCCCGTAAGTCATACTCAGTCAGCGAAAAAAGGCAAGTGCGAAGTTTTCCATCAGCCGTCAATCGAATCCGACTACAGGCACCACAGAAGGGTTCGGTCACTGGGGCAATGATTCCGATTTCACCCGGTGTCCCGTCTGCAAATCGAAACCGACGCGCAGTTTCACTGGCATCCTGTGCAGATAGCGGCACCAGCGGAAATTGAGCCTGGATCCGCTGATAGACTTCCCGTCCCGGAACCACCTGCGCCCGACTCCATTCACCTGGCCCATCCAGCGGCATGTATTCAATGAAGCGCACTGAAACACCCCACTCACGAGCAAAGGCCGCAAAATCTTCGATTTCCCCGTCATTAAAGCCTCGAATGAGCACAGCATTGATTTTCACGGGTGAAAGTCCAGCCCGTTGAGCAACATCAATGGCTTCCAGGACTCGCGGCAGCGCATTTACTTTGGTGAGCGATTGAAACCCCTGAGGATTGAGGGAATCAAGGCTGATGGTGACCCGTTTGAGACCAGCCCGGACCAGGTCTGGGGTAAATTCCTTTAAAAAGAACCCGTTGGTGGTTAAGGCCAGGTCTTCAACCGGCTTGAGTCTGGCCAGATCCTGAATGAGATTGACCACCCCACGGCGAAGTAATGCTTCCCCACCGGTCACCCGAATTTTGGTAATCCCCAGTTCGACCAGAATTGAGGCCAGCTCTAGAATTTCTTCAAATGACAGGATTTCTGACTTGGGTTTCCAGGTCAGCCCTTCTGACGGCATACAGTAGGTGCATCGAAAATTACATCGGTCGGTCACCGAGATGCGCACATCCCGAATAACCCGCCCATAACTATCCCGGAGCACACCAGATTGGGGGTTGGTTTGAGACGGGAAATTGAGCACTGGTAATGGAAGCAACATAGGCAATCACACAGTGTGGGTTACACCAGATTCAACAAATGGCCCATTTTTTCTTTTTTGGTTTTGAGATAATTGACCGCCGGGGCATCTGGCTCAGAGGCAACTTCAATCGGGACACGCTCAACGACTTGCAGGCCAAATCTCCGCAAGGCACTGATTTTCTGTGGGTTATTTGACATCAGGCGAATCTGATGGAATCCAAGCTGTTTTAGAATTTCAGCACACTGGGAATATTCGCGGGAATCAACTTCAAGACCTAACTGGACATTGGCTTCGATGGTGTCGGCCCCCTGATCCTGGAGGGCATAGGCGCGAATCTTGTTCAAAATTCCGATGCCGCGACCTTCCTGGTGCTGGTACACAATCGCGCCGTGGCCAGCTTCGGCGATCATTTCCATGGCCCGTTTTAATTGCCGGCCACAATCACATTTGATTGAATGAAATACATCGCCCGTCAGGCATTGGGAATGGATGCGCACCAGACTGGCTTGATGGGGTGTTGGGTTTCCTTTCAACAAAACAACAAATTCTTCATCACTGGTCAGGCTTCGGAAGCCTGCGATCCGAAACGTACCCATTTCCGTCGGCAGGTTGGCTTCGGCAACAAATTCAACGGTTGAGTAACTTTGCGGACTGTCTATTTTTGCACTCATGCTTTCTCTCCAGAACTACTATTCAAGAAACTTTTGGACGTTTGAGCGAGCCAAAAGTGTAAAGGGGTTTCAACTCTGGATAGTAAGGTTCAGACTGGAGGAGCGCAAGCAAAGTATTCCAACCCTATGATAGCCAGAAGGTTAAGAATTTTGGGTTCATTTTTGGGAGAGAATAAAGAAGCTTTTAGAGGAAAAAGCACACGACCAGGAACCTGGTATCAGGAAATAATCAGCATCTCAGAAGTGGTTAGAAGAGAATGAATGGCTGGAAGTAAAATGAAAGTGGTGGGCGGTACAGGACTCGAACCTGTGACCTCTCGCGTGTGAAGCGA
>DAOQNB010000038.1:0-8841 GCA_035335845.1 Acidobacteriota bacterium
CACCAAGCACCAAGCACTAAACACCAAGCACTAAACACCAAGCACCAAGCACCAAGTACTAAACACCAAGCACTAAACACCAAGCACTAAGCACCAAGCACCAAGCACCAAGTACTAAACACCAGGCACCTGAATTTCAGCCATTGTACTTCTTGGCCTGCATAAATTCTTGAAGCGTAATTTGGACTTTTCGCTGGACGGCTTTTTTGAAAAACGGAGTCGCGCCGAGCAATACACCTTTCATTCCAAAAGCCATCCGGGCCCATTTGTAGAAATCAAATGTGTCCCGATGGCGGATGATTTTTCCATCCTGGAATTCAAATGAGGCTTTGATGACATTGTGAACCGGTCGCCCAGTCAGCCGAAATGTGTAGCGGGCCTCCCAGTTGGCCGATCCCTTGCGGTCATCAGCCTGCACGTGGCTGAAGGTCATATCAAAGTCTTTTGCCCGTTCACACAGCATGTGCCACATCGCATGGACTTCTTTGCCTTTTAAGCCGACAAACGCTTCATCGGTGAATTCAGCGTTGGGGTGATAACACTCATTCATTCCGACGTGGTCGCGCTTCTGGAAACTTGAATAGAACTTGTTGATGAGTTGTTCATTTGGGTGCATAAGGTTTGAGAATGAAAATGGGCCGGAAAGAAGGAAACAACTGTATTCCTTCGAGTTGAGACGGGTTGGGTGGGGTGTGCAAGTTATGAAGGTTTGGAGTTTCGAGAGATTATGATTCTTCAGGCTGCGAATCAAGAACAGTACAGGATACTTCACCTTCACTGACTCGGAGGCGAAGAAGGTCTCCGGATTTGACTTCAACCGCACGCTTGACCAGTTGCCCCTGCTGATTCCATACCAGTGCATACCCACGGCGCAACACTCGCAACGGTGAGAGCATTTCCAGACGGGCTGCTGCCTGCTCTAACCGTGCCTGGCGGGCTTCCAGTTGATGAGCCAGCACATTCTGCAATCGGGCTTCGGTTTGCCCAACACGCTGGCGTTGAAGTTGAAAATAGCGTGACCAGTCAAATGAATGAAGCTGTTGTGTTGCTCGCTGTTCACGGTCGCCAAGTGATCGCAGGCCAGTCACCATGCTGGTTTCCAGCCGTTGCGACAACTCATCAAGCCATTGCTGGGTGTCGCGGAGCCGTGATTGAACATCCGAAAAGACCTGATGTCGGGCTAACTCCTGCCAGCGTGACCGGGCAACCAGGAGTTTATATCGAATGTGCCGCTCCAGCGTCGCTTCGGCACGGGTCAATTGCCCAACGATTTCACTTTTCTGAATCGCTACCATCTCTGCAGCGGCTGATGGTGTCGGGGCCCGCAAATCGGCCACAAAGTCAGCAATCGTGTAATCAACTTCGTGGCCAACGGCTGAAATAACTGGAATTTGAGATTGATGGATGGCTCGCGCCAGGGCTTCGTCATTAAATGCCCAGAGTGATTCAGCCGAGCCGCCGCCACGCCCAACAATCAACACATCAACGGCAGTGTCGCCGGTGTTGTGGGTGTTGAAATATTCGATTCCAGCTCGAATTTCTTTGGCGGCGTTCTCTCCCTCAACCGCTGCCGGATAGAGCAAAAGGCTGACGGTGTCATTGCGACGTGAAAGGACCCGGATAATATCACGAACTGCGGCACCAGTCGGAGAGGTCACCACACCCACCCGGCGAGGCATCAGCGGAATGGGTCGTTTGTGTGCCGGGTCAAATAACCCTTCTTTTTCAAGCCGCGCTTTCAATTGTTCAAAGGCCAGTTGAAGTGAACCAACCCCCACCGGCTCGATCATCGTGGCCAGCAATTGATAATCGCCACGAGGTTCATAGACCGACAGGCTTCCACGAACGATCACACTCAACCCATCGGCTGGGCGAAATCGAATGCGCTGATTGGCATTGCGAAAACAGGCGCCGCGGATTTGCGCCCGATCATCTTTGAGGGTGAAATACCAGTGCCCGGAGGAATGGGCTTTGAAATTTGAGATTTCACCTTGAACGATCACCGCCCCAAATTCACCCTCCAGGCGGCGGCGAATCTGGGCCGTTAACTCAGAAACAGAGACCGGGCGACGTTCTTCAGATTGGGTGAGTAAATCGAAAAGGCTCATCAGGTTCAGGGAAAGGAGGGGATATAGAAAAAATTGAAACTGATGATGTGAGGAAAATCACCGTTTCGGCACTCAAACTATCGCTGGAATTACCAGTTTGGCAATCTTTTTTTCGCCAGCAATCGCTTGAGTGCCGAAGAATTTCAGGCCGGTTGGGAAACAACTGGTTGGATTTGTTCAGCAAAGAGCGCATGAATCCGGGTATCAGCGGTTAGTTCTGGATGAAACGTCGCCGCCAGAATATGGCCCTGGCGCACCATCACCGGCGTTCCATTGTGTTCAACCAGAACTTCGACGCCTTCACCCAGGTGCGTGATAATCGGCGCCCGGATAAACACCAGTTCCACCGGTTCGTCACCAAGTGTTGGAACTGACACGTGCGTGGTAAAGCTATCAAGCTGCCGACCATATCCGTTGCGCTGGACACCAATATCAATCACCGCCAGTGATTCCTGCTCTGGATTAGTCACCTGATTGGCCAATAAAATCGCACCAGCACAGGTGCCAAACATTACTTTTCCAGATCGGGCATATTCGCGAAGCGGCTCTAAAAAACCTTCTTCGCGAATGAACTTGATCATAGTTGAGCTTTCACCGCCGGGCAAAATCAGACCATCAGTTTCATCCAGTTGGACTGGACGTCGAACTTCGCACCAGTCGTACCCCAGTTTAGTGAGCATTCGACCGTGTGCCGCAAAATCACCTTGAAGCGCAAGTACACCTGTTTTCATAACTTTAAAATTCCGGGTTCCGGGTTTTCGGAAGGGCTGAGGGCTGAGGGTTGAAGATTTGGTTTTCTTTCATCCCTCATCCTTCATCCCTCATCCCTTTAAAGAACCCGGAACCCTAAAAATTACCATCCTCGCGTTGCCAGGAGTTCACCTTCCGGCAGTGTTGTCACGTCAATTCCGCGCATTGGTTCGCCGAGGTCTTCGCTGACTTCAAGCAGAACTTTCGGGTCATTAAAGTGGGTTGCCGCTTTGACAATTGCCCGTGCCCGTCGCGCCGGATCAGATGACTTAAAGATTCCAGAGCCGACAAACACTGTTTCCGCACCAAGTTGCATACACATCGCCGCATCGGCTGGTGTAGCGATTCCGCCCGCCGCAAAATTTGGAACTGGCAATTTACCCAGTTTGGCAACCAGTTGCACCAGTTCAAACGGGGCCTGGTGCCGCTTGGCTTCGGCCATCAATTCGTCTTCACTGAGCACGGTCAGCAACCGCATATCACGATGGATCTGGCGCAGGTGCTTGACGGCTTCGACGACGTTTCCGGTGCCAGCTTCGCCCTTGGTGCGAATCATGGCAGCGCCTTCGCCAATCCGGCGTAAAGCTTCACCCAAATTGGTGGCGCCGCAGACAAACGGCACTTTAAACGCGAATTTATTGATGTGGTTGGCATGGTCTGCCGGCGTCAGCACTTCGGATTCGTCAATGAAATCAACACCCAGTTCTTCGAGGATCTGTGCTTCGACAAAGTGACCGATCCGGACCTTGGCCATCACAGGAATTGATACCGTTTTCATAATTTCACGGATCATGCCCGGTGATGACATCCGGGCCACGCCGCCGTCTCGACGAATGTCAGATGGCACGCGCTCCAGGGCCATCACGGCCACGGCGCCCGCATCTTCAGCAATCCGAGCCTGCTCAGCATCTACAACATCCATGATCACGCCGCCCTTGAGCATCTCGGCGAGTCCAGTTTTCAAACGCAACTGTGTATCAGTCATTGGCTTACTCCCAGAAAATGAAAAAATGATGGGTTTGATGAGAAATGCTAAAACTAGCCAAGAATGTAGTCCCGTTCAATATCCATTTTCCTAAAAACCGATAGGGCCACTTTGAATGAAGAATTGAGAATGAAGAATGAAGAATTGAGAATGAAGAATGAAGAATTGAGAATGAAGAATGAAGAAATCCGACCCATTTGACACACCTGCTTCTTTTTAACTTTTAATCCTTTTAGTCCTTTCTGTCCTTTCTGCAACACTGCCCCTCCGACCGACTGGTCTTGTTCCCCCAGGTGGAGGAATGGGGTGACAAGCAGGAACCGGATTGGGTACTCTTCATCATTTTTGAAGCACACTCCGGTTTGGACTGAAAGGGGCAACCACTAATGGCAAGTCTTGGAAAGCGGCTTCCCCGCAATGTCGAAGGCGAATTTTTTGTTGATTCAACCTGTATCAACTGTGATACCTGTCGTCAGCTTGCCCCTGACGTGTTTGAAGATGACGGTGACTATTCCTTCGTCCAGGCACAGCCCGACAATGAAAAAACCCGCCGCGAAGCCACGCGTGCCCTGCTTGCCTGCCCAACCGGATCCATTGGAACAACTGGGGAAAACCTGTCGCACCAGGTGATTTCAGACTTCCCATTTTTGATTGAAGATGGTGTGTACTACTGCGGGTTTAACTCGGCAAAGTCCTATGGAGGACATAGCTATTTTGTGCAACATCCCGATGGGAACTGGTTAATTGACTCACCCCGCTTCTTGCCGCACCTGACTCGTCCCATCGAGGAGCTTGGCGGAATCCGCTTTATTTTCCTGACGCATCGTGACGATGTGGCCGAAGCCGCCAGCTATGCCCGCAAATTCAAAGCCGAACGCATCATCCATCGCGATGAGCTTTCCGCCCAGCCAGATGCCGAACGCATCATTGACGGTGTCGAAACCATCAACTTTCATCCGGATTTTCAGATTATTCCGACTCCCGGTCACACTCGTGGACATATGGTCCTGTGCTACCGCAACCGGTTTTTATTCACGGGCGACCATCTGTGGTGGAGCCGTGTTCGCCAGGGATTATCAGCTTCGGCTGATTACTGCTGGTATTCGTTTCCCGAACAACTCAAATCACTCGCAAAACTCAAAAACTATTCATTTGAATGGGTTTTACCCGGACACGGCCAGCGGGTGCATCTTCCCGCAGAGCAGATGCAGCACGAACTAGGCCAATTTTTGAAAAACCGGGGCTGAAAAATCTTCGGGCTCAGGGCTTGGGGCTGAAGACTTCGGGCTTGGGGCTGAAGACTTCGGGTTCAAGGCAAAATTCCCAATTTCTTCCACCCAATTTCTAAGGCAAAATTCCCAATTTCTTCCACCCAATTTCTTCCGCCCCGAGCTGGCGAGTCTTCAGCCCGTTTTCTTCAGCCCCAAGCCCTTAGCCCTTAGCCCTCTTTCCTCTATGTCCTCACTTCTCCTTGATATGCAAGATTTTTCCTCAGCGCCGCCAAGCCATACCGACGATTATTCTATCGCCGATACCTTGCCCAAACTGGTGACCCAGGCGCTACGCGCTGAGACGTCGAGTATCGCGTTTGTTCTCAAACTTGGAAAAGCCCTCCATCAATACGGTACCCCGGCCCATCGCCTGGAAGACACACTCGTTGATATCTCAAACACGCTTGGTTTGGAAGGTCAGTTTTTTTCAACTCCAACCAGCATTTTCGCTTCCTTTGGCGACCCTGAAGAACAGCGCACCACGCTCATTCGTGTCGAACCCGGTGAAGTCAATCTCGAAAAACTTGTTCTGCTCGACACCCTGGCCGAGCAGGTTTTAGACGGCACTTTAACGCCGAGTGAGGGGGCTCAACAAATTGATGAAATCGTAGCCGCCCGGCCCCGGTATGGTGATTTTTTGACGGCGATCTGCTTTGGGATTTCTTCAGGTGCGGCTTCGAGATTTTTGGGAGGCGGCTGGCGTGAAATTCTGATGGCAACAGTAATTGGAATGGCACTCGGGATTTTTGCCTGGCTGGCGGGTCGGTATCCAAATCTGTCACGCGTGTTTGATCCGGTTTCAGCCATTATCGCTTCGGTGCTGGCGATTGTGGCCACCCAGGTTTTTGCTCCGATCTCGGTCTATATCACCACCCTGGGCGGGCTGATTGTGTTAGTCCCCGGATTGACCCTGACGGTGGCGATGAATGAACTTGCGCAGCGGAGTCTGGTTGCTGGCACGGCACGGTTGATGAGTGCGATTCTGCTCCTGATTGAAATTGGGTTTGGCGTGGCACTGGGAACCCAAATTCAACGCATTCTGCCAGCCGTTTCCATGTTTCAGCGTCCGGAACCGCTTCCGTGGTGGACCGAACCGCTGGCCCTGCTCATCGCACCGCTTTCACTGGCCGTCCTCTTTCGAGCCCGTCCAAAAGATATGGGATGGATTTTGCTCTCAGCCCTGGTGGGGTTCTGGGGCGCACGAACCGGCGCCTGGATGCTGGGGCCGGAGCTTGGGGTGTGTCTGGGCGCGTTGCTGGTGGGATTAGCCGGAAATCTTTACAACAAATATAAAAAACGCCCGGCGGCGGTATTGCTCGTTCCGGGCATTATGTTGCTGGTTCCTGGCAGCGTCGGCTATGGAAGCGTCGCGAAATTCCTCGAAAAAGACGTGGTGTCCGGAGTTGAAGCCGCGTTCCGAATGATTCTGGTTGCAATTGCACTGGTCACCGGGCTGCTCCTGGCCAATACCACCATGCCGCCACGCAAGGCATTGTGAAAATACGCGGGCTGAGGGCTTGGGGCTGAAGATTCGCAAGCTCGGGGCTGAAGACTTCGGGTTCAAAGCAGAATTCCCGTGTCTTCAGCCACCCAGTATTCTTCAGCCCGATATTCTTCAGCCCCAAGCCCTCAGCCCTTAGCCTCTGGCCCGCCTGTATGCAAAAAACATGCTGCCAGGTGACCATTGCCCAGATCCTGAAGCGGTGGTTCGGCTTCGCGGCACATTGGCATCACGTGTGGACAGCGAGTATGAAACCGGCATCCAGTCGGAGGGTTGATCGGGCTCGGAACATCGCCCTGGAGCACAATCCGTTGCCGGGCTTTTTCAATTTTGGGATGAGGTACCGGCACGGCTGAAATCAGCGCCTGGGTGTAGGGATGTTGCGGCTGGGTATACACGGTTTTGGCGTCTCCAAGCTCGACAATTTTTCCCAGATACATCACGGCAATCTGGTTGCTGATATGCCGGACAGCTCGCAAGTCGTGTGAAATAAACAAATAGGTTAATTTTCGTTCCTGTTGTAATCGCTTCAGGAGGTTGAGAATCTGCGCCTGGATCGAAACATCAAGTGCCGCAATTGGCTCATCAGCCACCACCAGTTGCGGATTGAGTGCCAGCGCCCGGGCAATGCCAATTCGCTGGCGCTGACCACCTGAAAATTCGTGCGGGTACTGCCGCACAACCCCAGGATTGAGCCCAACCGTTTGCATCAGGGTTTGTACCTGCACTGCCAGATCTTTTCCGCCTTGCCCAAATGTTTTCAAGGGTTCGCCAATGATGTCACCCACGGTCATTCGCGGATTGAGCGACGCATAGGGATTCTGAAAAACCATTTGCATGTGCCGTCGTGTCTGGCGTAACTGACTCGCACCCAACGAACACACATCCTGCCCTTGAAAGAGAACCTTTCCACCAGTCGCCTCAACCAGTCGTAAAATGGCACGTCCGGTGGTTGATTTTCCACACCCGGATTCACCAACCAGCCCAAGCGTTTCACCACCCTGAATTTCAAACGTCACACCATCAACGGCGTGCACAACACGTGCTTTTTGGCGGCTGAACACACTCTTGAGCCCAGGCGAACGCACGGGAAAATGAACTTTTAAATCCTGAAGCGAGAGAAGAGCAGGCATAGCAAAGTAGTGAAGTAGTGAAGTAGTGAAGTAGTGAAGTAGTGAAGTAGTGAAGTAGTGAAGCTTTGACTGTTAGATCAATTCTGTCAACTTCTTAATTTCCCTGGTTTTGACTATTTCGTTATTTCGCTCTTTCACTCTTTCCATCGCCAATCCAGCCAGCGGTGGCGGAGTTTTTTCAGGAAGCCAGGTACCATCACTTGAGCTGACTCATACCCAAGTTCAGCCAAATATGGCCCGACAACCCAGACAAATCGCTCGTGCAGCGCAGGCGGCCAGTGGGCAAACCGGTTTAACGGGTTAAAATCTGCTTTCTTTTCAACTGGTTTCCAGTGCAACTGGCCTTCGGTTTGTTTCACATCCGATGAGCCACGAACCGGCAGGTTTCGCGCTTTGTCAAAATCAAAGGTTTGTGGATCCAATCCCAGAAAAGGAAAGAGTTCGCGGAGCCTGGGTTCTGGATCAGGATAGAGATCTTCGTAACGGACAATTGAAAAAGGATGGGTTTCCTGATTTGTAACTCGTTTGAATCGGAGAATTTCCCGTGCGCCGGCTGCCAGTTCCTGAAATGACCGTTCATACGCGGTATTGAAACTGCGATGGGCTGACTCAGCAATTGCCCGTCCATCACGCACCACAATCAGAAGATGAGCGTGCGGAAAAAATCGGAAAAAGTGGCGCAAATTGACTACGCTTGGGGTTTTTGAAAGCAGCCGTTGGCGTGGATTTAGTTCAGTTGACGCTGATTTCCACTGGCGGGCAAGAAACTCAAGCAACCCATTTCCAAGGCATTCAAACAGCACTTCTTCCGGGCCGATCTTTTCAAGGACGTTCCATTCCGGACTCCAGTGGTCATAGATAGTTGAGACATATCTGGCCAGTGGGTCAGAATAATGAATGAGAAAATCTTCAAAAATCACGCCACCCGGACGGCAATCAGGGTGTAGCGCCAGCAGGTCATGCAGATAATTGGTGCCGCTACGCTGGGTAATTCCGAGGATAAAAATTGGTGGTGGTGTGGTGGGCATAAATCAGGGCAGAAGAAAACGGGCTCAGGGCTTGGGGCTGAAGAAATTGGGCTGAAGAAATTGGG
>DAOQNB010000038.1:8941-16504 GCA_035335845.1 Acidobacteriota bacterium
GGGCTGAAGAAATTGGGAATTTTGCCTTGAACCCGAAGTCTTCAGCCCTGAGCTTGCGAATCTTCAGCCCTCAGCCCCAGGCCCTGGTTTTTTCAGCCCGCCTTCTTCAGTCCTGGGTCTTCACAAGAACGGCTGCCTGGGCCGCAATGCCTTCGCTGCGTCCGATTGAGTCCAGCCCTTCGTTGGTTTTGGCTTTCACACTCACGGCGTCGAGTGGCAGGTTGAGCGCATCAGCCAGTCGCTGACGGATGGCGGGAATATAGGGCGCCAGTTTTGGCGCCTGGGCAACCACATTACTGTCAACATTGACCACCTGCATCTGGCGCTGAGTGACCAGATGCACGACGTGTTTGAGCATGTGAAAACTATCAATGCCTGCCCATTGAGGGTCACGGTCAGAGAAGTGCTGCCCGATGTCGCCCAATGCGGCGGCCCCAAGCAGTGCATCGCAAATGGCATGGGTCAGGACATCGGCATCCGAATGACCGTGCAACCCACGATCATACGGGATTTCAACTCCGCCGATGATCAACTTGCGCCCGTCCACCAGACGATGGACGTCATATCCGATTCCGATTCGAAACATGGGTTCAATGCTCACTTTCAGCTTTGACAGCCGTTTCAACTCTCAGAACCTGCGGCACAAAACACCGGCGACACCGGGCTTCATAAAATCCATCGGCCCCGACCAGGACCCGGGCTTCGTTGGCGACCAGCCGCTGCGAGAAATTAGCGGGATTGCCGCATTGGGCACAAATCGCCTGGAGCTTGGTGATGTACTCGGCAATCGCCAGCAATTGTGGCATTGGTTCAAAGGGACGTCCCAGGTAATCCTGATCCAGGCCAGCCACGATCACTCGCTTTCCCTGGTTGGCAAGTTCAGAGCACACTTCAAGCAAATTGGTGTCAAAGAAGTGGCCTTCATCAATCCCAACCACATCAGTTTCAGCTTTGACCAGCGGGAGAATGTCCAGGGATCGCGTCACATTTTCAGCCTCGAATCGAAGCTGGCTGTGCGAGACGATATGATAGGTCGCATAGCGCTCGTCAATTTCATGCTTGAAGGTCTGGACCCTTAATCGGGCAATTTGGGCGCGGCGGAGCCGGTGAATCAGGGCTTCGGTTTTTCCAGAAAACATGCCTCCGGCAATGACTTCGATCCAGCCGGAGTGTCGTGGGTGATGTTCAATGTGCATAGGTGGTTTGTGCTTCGGGCCACGACCAACCGACGAGAGCCAACCACAGAGAGAGTCCCTCTCTGACTTTCCCGGTGGAAAGATTGCCCGAAAATCCTTTGTGTGTTATTTGTGGCAGTTTCGAACATTCTCTCTTATCACATCTCTGAAGAAAATCAAAAATCTATGCTTCCCAACCTTGTAATCATTGGTGCCATGAAATGTGGGACCACCAGCCTCCACGGCTACCTGAGCCTGCATCCTCAGATTTTTATGTCTGAGCAAAAAGAGCTAAATTTCTTTATCAAATCTAAAGGCTGGGCAAACGGGTTGGACTGGTATGAAGCACAATTTCCTGAACCGGCTGAGATTCGCGGAGAATCATCACCCAATTATACCAAACACCCAAATTTCCCTGGTGTCCCTGAGCGGATGCATCAGGTCATTCCAGATGCCAAACTGGTCTACATTGTCCGTCACCCAATTGAGCGCATCGTCTCGCACTATATCCACCAGATTTCAGCCGGGCTTGAAACCCGAACAATGGAAGCAACCCTGGAAAAGCTTGATCACAATCCGTTGATCAACTGCACCCGCTATTACTGGCAACTGGAACAATTTCTGAAGTATTACCCGGCAGATCGGATCCTTATTTTCGATAATCAGGATCTGGAAAATCAACGGGTGGCGACGATTCAGCGGGTGTTTAAATTTTTGGGAGTAGACGATACGTTCACCCACGAAGATTTTTCATTCAAACTCCATCAATCAAAACACAAACGAAAGCCATCTTTTGTGTCACAGGTGGTGCTCAGGATGTTTCCGCGAACCTCCCCCCGCCGCCGCCGCCTGCTTCATTTGTTTGGGCAGGAACTGGAACGACCCGCCATGAGCGAAGCCACCAAACATCGGATTATGGAGTATCTCCACCCGGATATTGAACAATTGAAAGCCTTTACGGGGCTCAAGTTTGAGGATTGGAAAATCTGACAGAGCGGGGCTGAAGAAGGCGGGCTGAAGAATATCGGGCTCAGGGCTGAAGAAAGCGGGCTGAAGAAGACGGGCTCAGGGCTGAAGAAAGCGGGCTGAAGAAAGCGGGCTGAAGATGTCGGGCTGAAGATATCGGGCTCAGGGTATAAAACCTGTTTTCTTCAGCCCCGAGCTTGCGAGTCTTCAGCCCCAAGCCCGTTGTCTTCAGCCCCGAGCTTGCGAGTTTTCAGCCCGTTGTCTTCAGCCCCAAGCCCCCAGCCCTTAGCCCAAAATCTTCAGCCCGATGCCTTCAGCCCCAAAACAACGTCCAGCCCTGAGCGGTGATATTCCTGCAAACTCTGGACTTCAATGGCTTCAAATTGAAGCGCCTGGATGGCGCTGGTGACCGCAACCGCTCCGGTAATGGTGGTAATGCAGGGCACTTCATATTGAATGGCGGCGCTGCGAATGGCCTGTTCATCAAAGTAGGACATTTTGCCAAGTGGTGTATTGACAATCAGATCCACCTTACGACTCTTGATGATGTCCACAATGTGAGGACGGCCTTCGTTGACTTTAAAGACCATTTCAACCGGCAATCCAGCCTTTGAAAGCATTTCCTGGGTGCCACGCGTGGCAATCAATTTGAACCCAAGGTTATGCAGCCGCTGGGCGACTTTGATGGCATTGGGTTTATCCTGGTCATTGATGCTCAGAAATGCGGTTCCACGCTGCGGCAGGTTGATCCCCGCCCCATATTGCGATTTCAAAAACGCCATTCCAAAGCTATCGGCTACCCCCATCACTTCCCCAATTGAGCGCATTTCCGGCCCCAAGACCGGATCCACACCGGGAAATTTAATGAATGGAAACACCGGAGCCTTGATGTAAAACCGGTTGACAGAGAGCACCGGTGGCAAATTGAAATCGGTTAACTTCTTGCCCACCATCAATAACGCCGCAATTTTGGCGAGCGGAACACCTGTGGCCTTGCTCACAAACGGCACGGTTCGCGAAGCACGCGGATTGACTTCGAGGACATAGACGGTGTCATCCTTGACTGCAAACTGGATATTCATCAGCCCGACCACCTTGAGCGCCAGGGCCAGTTGCCGGGTATAGCGCCGCATCTGGTCCAGATGCCAGGGTTCGATCATATAAGGTGGCAAGACACTTGAACTATCGCCAGAGTGGATGCCAGCTTCTTCGATATGTTCCTGGATGCCCGCAATACACACCTTTTCGCCGTCACACAGCGCGTCCACGTCAACTTCGAAAGCTGATTCCAAAAATCGGTCAATCAACACGGGTTTTCCAGCAGAAACTTCGACGGCTTCGGTCATATATTGTTCGAGCCCGGCCTGATCATAGACAATCATCATGGCACGTCCGCCAAGAACATAACTTGGACGCACCAGCACCGGGTAGCCAATCCGATTGGCAATCACAATCGCTTCTTCAATGGACAGCGCCATGCCATTGGAAGGCTGGGGAATATTGAGATCAGCCAGCAGTTTCCCAAACCGCTCGCGATCTTCCGCCAGATCAATCGAATCTGGCGAGGTTCCAATAATCGGCACGCCGGCAGCCATTAATCGTCGGGCCAGATTGAGTGGCGTCTGACCACCAAACTGAACGATCACTCCGGTTGGTTTTTCAAGGTCAACGATGTTCATCACCGCTTCAAAGGTCACGGGCTCAAAATACAACCGGTCTGCCGTGTCATAGTCGGTCGAAACGGTTTCTGGATTACAGTTGACCATAATGGCTTGATACCCGGCTTCTTTGAGGGCAAAGCTGGCGTGGCAGCAACAGTAATCAAACTCAATCCCCTGCCCGATTCGATTGGGGCCGCTGCCTAAAATCATGACTTTCGGCTGGTCAGTGGGCTCGGCTTCGCATTCATCTTCATAGGTTGAATAGAGATAGGGCGTAAACGAAGCAAATTCAGCCGCGCAGGTATCCACCCGTTTGAAGACCGGTCTGATGCCAGACGCCAGGCGGCGCTCGCGAACCGATAGCTCCTCAATTCCAAGCAAATCTGCCAGGTGGCGGTCAGCAAACCCAAGTTGTTTCAGCTCAAACAATCGCTGATCTGAAAGGGTGGCCAGCGTTTGAGACTGAACCTCTTTTTCGATTTCGGAAAGTTGCTGCAACTGGAACAAAAACCAGGGATCAATTGAAGTCAACTGGTGCAATGTTTCACAGGACCAGCCACGACTGAGCGCCATCATCAAATATCCGACGCGATCCGGGTTGGGTGTGACCAGTTGATTGCGCAGGTGCTGGTCATCAACATATTCAAGCGCCGTGGTTTTTCCAGATTCAAGTGACCGAAGGGCTTTGAGAAAGGCTTCTTTGAACGTTCGACCAATCGCCATGGCCTCACCGACGGATTTCATCTGGGTGCCAAGCACGGCCTGGGTCGCACGGAACTTTTCAAACGCCCATCGTGGAATTTTGACGACCACATAATCCAGCGCCGGTTCAAAACTGGCTGGAGTTTTGAGAGTAATATCATTGGGGATTTCATCCAGCGTGTAGCCAACCGCCAGTTTGGCCGCCACTTTGGCAATCGGGAACCCGGTGGCTTTTGAGGCTAAGGCTGAAGACCGTGACACGCGTGGGTTCATCTCAATCACGCGCAATCGTCCGTCGTGTGGATTGACAGCAAACTGGATATTGGATCCACCAGTCTCAACCCCAATCTTTCGGATAATCCGTAATGACGCATCGCGCAAAATCTGGTATTCACGATCCGTCAGTGTTTGCGCCGGGGCCACCGTAATCGAGTCACCGGTGTGAATTCCCATCGGGTCAAAGTTTTCAATTGAACACACAATCACAATGTTGTCGGCGTGGTCGCGCATGACTTCGAGTTCATACTCTTTCCAGCCCAGGATTGATTCTTCCACCAGTACTTCGGTAATTGGACTAAGTGCTAACCCGCGCGTCACAATCTGGCGGAATTCTTCATCGTTATAGGCGACCCCGCCCCCAGCCCCGCCAAGCGTGAAACTCGGTCGAATAATGGCCGGATACCCAATCTTTTGAATGACTTCGTCAATTTGCTCAAGTGAAGTCACAAAGGCGGCTTTGGGCATTTCAAGACCGATTTCATCCATTGCCTGTTTAAAAAGCCGCCGATTTTCAGCCATGTGGATAGATTCGATTTTGGCGCCAATCAAAGTGACCTGATAGCGGTCCAGAATTCCTTTCTCAGCCAGTCGAACGGTCAGGTTGAGCGCTGTCTGGCCACCGACCGTCGGCAAAAGGGCATCGGGTCGCTCACGGTCAATGATTGATTCGAGGGCTTCGACCGTCAGTGGTTCAATATAAGTTTGGTCAGCCAGTCCCGGATCGGTCATAATCGTAGCCGGGTTCGAATTGACCAGAACAACAGTAAACCCTTCGGCTTTCAAAGCTTTACAGGCTTGAGTCCCCGAATAGTCAAATTCACAGGCCTGGCCGATCACAATCGGCCCGGAACCAATGATCAGAATTTTTTGGATATCAGTACGTTTGGGCATGGCGGTGTTTTTATCACTGAGGGTTCAGGGTTTTTGGAAGAGGTGACGACGGAAAGAAATTACCCTGTCACCTTGTCACGCTGTCCAGGGGTTTGCCGCGGAGCGATGATTGAATTGAGACAGGTCGTTTACGGCCTGACTGGTTTCAGGTTTCTAACGCAAAAAGAATGGTGGATGCAATCCAGCCCGCAGGTTGCCAAACAGTACCTTCAGCCTTTAGAGTAACAACTCACAGGCCATTCAGCACCATTTTCCCATAACTCATTTTCAACCACTGGTTTTATCCTCCTGCTTATGTTCACCTTGAAGTCCAATCATTCGAGGTACTTCGCGCTTGCCTGGCTTGTGGCAAGTTGTGCCATGACGGCCTGTGTCATTCCACCAGGTGGCTATTTCGGGACGATTGTCGCCCCAAAAGAGCAAAAAATTGTCGTTGGGAATCACTCTGAACCACGCTCACTTGACGCCCACAAGACCACTGGCGTGGCGGAAAGCAATATCATTAAGGAATTGTTTGAAGGGCTGACGGTGTATCATCCGGAGACACTGGAACCACTGCCAGGGAGCGCCGTTTCGTGGGAATCACAACAGGACGCCCAGGTGTGGATCTTCCACCTGCGCCACAATTCGCGCTGGTCAGATGGACACCCGGTGACGGCTCACGATTACGTGTATGCCTGGCGGCGTGCGGTTGACCCGGAAACAGCCTCGCCCTACGTCGCTCTGATGTTTTACTTAAAAAATGCCGAAGCAATCAGCAACGGCGAAATGGGGGTTGAAACGCTCGGGGTTCAGGCAGTTGATGAGTTCACGCTCCGGGTTGAAATGGAGCATCCAACCGCGTTTTTCATCAAGCTGACCGCTCATTTTATGTTCGTCCCCTTGCCGGAATGGACCATTAAACGCCACGGTGCACAGTGGGTTGAACCAGCCAAAATCGTCACGAACGGACCTTTTACACTGGCCGAGCATCGTCCCAATGATGTGATCGTGCTGCGCAAATCAGCCACGTATTGGGATGCATCTACAGTGAAACTCAATGAAATCAGCTTTTTACCAGTCAATGACGCCGCAGCGATGAATTTGTATAAGGCCGGTGAACTGGATGTGATGACGAGCGGGTTGATTCCGCTTCCGTTTATGAAAATCATCCAAACCAAGCAGGATTATTGCACTGGCGCGTTTTTCAGCACTTACTACTATTCGATCAATATCACCCGAAAACCCTTTGATAACCCACTGGTTCGAAAGGCGTTAAACCTTTCGATCAACAAACGTGAAATTGCCGAAAAACTCTTTAATGGAATCATTCAACCGGCCACGATGCTCATTCCGCCAGGGATTCCAGGGTATCCGGTGCTCAAAGGCCCTGATTTTAACCCATCCGAAGCCCAACGGTTGCTGGCTCAGGCTGGCTTTCCAGATGGAAAAGGTTTCCCGAAATTCACTATCTACTACAACACCCAGGAAAGCCATAAACAGATTGCTGAAACAATCCAGCGCATGTGGAAGGAACATCTTGGATTGACGGTCGAACTGCAAAACGAAGAATGGCAAACCTTTCAAGCCCGGTGGGACCGACGTGATTTTGATGTGTGCCGCGATGTCTGGCAGGGTGACTATCTTGACCCAACAACGTTTCTTGATATTTACCAGACTGAAAACCTCAATAACCATTCTGGCTGGCTTGATCCCAAATTTGGCGGATTGCTCAAACAGGCAAGCACCGAATCAGACCCGGCCAAACGACTTCAAATTCTGGCCGAAGCTGAAAATTACCTGATTGACCAGATGCCGTTGATTCCAATTTATTTCTATACCAATAGTTTTATGACCAAGCCCTTCGTCAAAGGGTATCACGTCAACTTGCTCGACACCCATCAAATGAA
>DAOQNB010000039.1:0-16464 GCA_035335845.1 Acidobacteriota bacterium
GACCGTCACCATTTCTGATGAAGAGGTTCGCGAAGCCATGGCTGACCCGGTGGCCACCATCGTCAATGCCGTTCGGGTAGCGCTTGAGCGAACTCCACCAGAACTCTCAGCCGATATTGCTGACCGTGGGATTGTGCTCACCGGTGGTGGGGCGTTGCTCAAAGGATTGGACAAATTGTTGATGAAAGAAACCCGCGTGCCGGTGACTCTGGCTGAAAACCCGTTGTCTTCAGTCGTGCTGGGAACTGGGAAAATGTTGGGTGACTTTGAGTTGTTAAAACGTGTCAGCCTCGAAAGTGGGTACGGATACAATAATCAAAACTAATGCGGGTGATGCCCGACTGACTGCGGTTTGGACCCCGGAGACGCCACTTCTTGACTGGCGTGTCGGGGAAGCCAAAAGGCGATTTCAGCCGCCGTCAGTTGCGTACCACGCCGCTTCCGGCCAGGGGTAACTACGGGTGAAGTCTGATTCATCGCTACGTCCAACCATTCTTGCGGTCATTTTGCTGGTCAGTCAGTTTTTATTGATGACGATCAATGCACAGGCCCGGATCACCAAGCAATCGCTTCCGCGCACGATCATTCTGACAGCCACATACCCAATCCAGAAAGGGTTGGCGGTTGTCACTACTTCCGTGAGCCATATCTGGAAGGGGTACATCAGCTTGTGGCGAGCGGCGGAGGAAAACCAGCACCTGCGCCAGGAAGTTTCGCAGCTCAAACGCGAACGAACCGAGTTACAAGAAACCGTTGCCAGCCATAAACGTCTTCAGGAATTACTCAAACTCAAAGAAAGCTTTCAAAGCCCAACCATTGCGGCCAATGTTATTGGTCGGGATGGAAGCCCCTGGTACAAGCAGATCATCATTGATCAGGGGACGCTGGCCGGAATTCAGCTCAACCAGGTTGTGATTACCCCTGATGGCGTGGTTGGGCGCATTGTCAGCATTGGTCCTTCTTCAGCCATGGTTCTCCTGATTACGCATGGCGACGCCGGGGTCGGCGCAATGCTGGCCGAATCGCGGACCAACGGGGAATTGCGTGGTCGAAACGAAGCCTTCTGCCAGTTAGATAGTATCAGCGGACTGACCCAGGTCCGGGTAGGGGAAGCCGTTTTGACAACCGGACTTGACGGCTTTTATCCAAAAGGGTTGTTATTGGGGTATGTTGCCCAGGTCCAGCTTGGGTCAGGCGCCGGGCTGCATCAGATTGCTGTTCGTCCAGCCGCCCAGCTTGATCGATTGGAGGAAGTCCTGGTGCTCTTGAGCCGACCATCAGATATCCAAATGACCGAATCAGTAAAGAAAGAAAAAAATTAAAGACTGGTGCTTTTTTTGACCAGCGACCGATTTTCAACCAATCATCAATCTCAATGAGCGAAAACCAAGCTTAATCCTTTTTTATTTGTGCCAACTCTTCGAATTATATTTGTCATTTTTATCATTACGGCTCTTCAAACGGGGCTCCCGCAATATTGGCCGGGGTGCAGTTATCTTGATTTGCCATTAATTTTGACGGTTCATCTGGGCTTGCAGCGAAACTCAAGCCAGGCTATCTGGTTTGGGGCAGTTGCCGGTCTGTGCCAGGATGTTGCGCTCTCCTCCCGGTTACTTGGGTTATCAGGGTTTTCAAAAACGGCAATTGGGTACGGGCTCTGGTTTATTGGCAATCGGTTTCGGCTGGATGGGGCGCTGCTCCGGATTTTTATCCTTCTGGCCTCTTCAGTTGCCAACACCTTGATGTTTGTGGGCCTCCACTTTTTCTTTGCGGCTGCCCCAGAGGGAATGAACGTTCGCGGTGCCTTAAAAATCGGAGGGCTGCAACTGGTGAGCAATCTGGTGGTTTCCCTGTTTCTTTTCCCAATTTTTGACAAAGTTTTCCATGAAGACCCCTATGATCCGACCCGGGCGCCTGAGTTGGGGCGGCGCAAGCTCAATTAACAGATTAGGGCCAGTGGCGGCCTTGCCAGAATCTCGACCCTCCTCCGGCCAAATGACGGGTGAGGTTTCTGGCGTATCTAGGAAATTTTCCTAGATTCAGATTGAAAAAAAGAGCAAACTATTTATCCAGCTCGTGGCTTCTCGGATGGTTCAATCCCAGACATAACTCCCTCAAAAATATTCCCCTTCGTGTTGGAGCGCTATGCCATTGAAATCTCTCGACTCTGACGGTTTACACCCCTATAACCTCCACACCCGATTCTTAATTCTGCAGTACTGTATCATCATTGCTTTTAGTGTTCTGGCGCTGCGGTTTTGGAACATGCAAGTGGTTCAGCATGACAATTATGTCCGGCAGGCAGAGAACAACCGGTTGCGGGATGTCCCGATTCCGGCGCCTCGCGGCAATATTTTGGACCGCAATGGGCGAATTCTGGTTGATAGTCGTCCGACGTTTAATTTGATGATCAATCGAGAAGATATCACCGAGCAAGACGCTACCATCCGCATGCTGGTCGAAGAGTTTGGAGTTGACCGTGAGTATGTCATTCAGCAACTCCACTCTCAGGCAGCCAAGTCGAGACCGATTGAGGTCAAAATTGATATTACCGATGCTGACCGGGCCCGAGCCGCAGCCTTATCATATGAATATCCGGAACTGACCATTGAGTTGCACCCACAGCGCAAATACCCGTTAGGTGATATTGCATCCCATATTTTGGGCTATGTGCATGAGATCAGCCCCTCCCAGTTGAAAGCCCCCATTCGAGCTGAATATGAAAATTGCAAACCTGGGGATAAAGTCGGGCAGGCCGGGCTGGAAAAATCTTACAATCAGGTCTTGATGGGCAAGGAAGGGTATCGCCGGGTGATTGTGGACAGTCGAGGGCGATTTGTGAGTGAACTGGAACAGGTGCCACCGTCACCGGGCCAGGATGTGGTCACCACAATAGACCTTGATCTTCAATTGATGGCCGAGCAGGTTTTGCGTGAGCGTGGGTTGGATGGGATCATCGTCGTGATGGATCCACGCAATGGCGAAATTCTGGCGATGGCTTCATTTCCAGGATATGACCCCAATCTGTTTTCATCTGGAATTTCCAAACAGGATTATGCCAAGCTGGCTCAGGATCCACATAAACCGCTTCGGAACCGTGCCATTCAGGATATTTATCCGCCTGGGTCAACCTGGAAGCTGATTATGGCGGTGGCGGGGATGAAATCAGACCTCCTGGATCCAGATATGACCTATGTCTGTGGCGGCGGAATCACCGTGGGCAATAAATTTACCCGGTGTATGGGGGCTCACGGCGCCCCCAAAATTGACTATGCTCTGACCAAATCCTGCGATGGGTTCTTTTATCGCCTTGGAATCAAGCTGGGACTTGAAAACCTTCAAAAATGGGCCACCGAAATGGGGTGTGGCCAGTATACGGGGATTGACTTACCGAATGAGTTTAAGGGGTACATTCCAAGTCTGGAATTGAAAGCCGCCACCGTGCGACGTTCTTTCCCCAATCCAACGGCCAGAGAATTTGAATGGCGTGATATTGATTCGGTCTATGCCTCGATTGGACAGGCGATGGTTCGACCGACGCCGCTCCAGATGCTGCGGGCCGCCGCCGGTATTTCTCAACGCGGGACGTTTCATACCCCACATTTACTGCTCGAAGCCAGACCGACCAAAGACTATCCAGCCCGGTTTTTTGCTGACAAAGTCCATAAAATTGAGATGCCAGCCGAAAACTGGGAGGCGATTGTCAAAGGTATGTGGGGGGCCGTCAATGCTGGTGGAACGGCGACCAGTTCGGCCATTACCGAATTTCCAGGCTGGCAAATGTGCGGGAAAACCGGTACGGCCCAGGTGGTGAGTAAAATCAAAACCGAAAAACTCGAAGAAAAAGACCACTCGTGGTTTGTGGCCTTTGGGCCGCGTGAAAATCCCGAAATTGCGGGTATTTCACTGGTCGAACATGGCGGATTTGGTGCCAAAGCGTCAGCTCCAAATGTCAAAGCGGTTTTTGAAACATATTTGAAGAAAAAGAACGGGATGCCAATTGAAGTGTCACTTGAAACCGTTCAGGCCGCGGCCAAGACCGCCGAAAAATTCCGCAAAGCCTGGCAAGACACCATTGCCCGCCGGCAACAAAAAACGGAACCCCGAGCGACCAAACCGACAACGACAACCAAACCGGCAGCGACCGCTCCGGTACGATGAACTCCTTACTTTCTGGACTGCGGTGACCCACCCTATGATGACACGTGATATTCGAGATTTTGACTGGCCGTTGTTGATTGCTGCGCTGGTGTTGTGTGGCCTGGGGATTACCGGCATTTACAGTGCCCAGCCAGAAGGAAATTTCTGGCTGAAGCAATTGATAATGGTTGGTGTTGGGCTGGTGGTCATGTTTGTTCTGTCGCAGATCAATTTTCAGCGATTGTTTGACGTGGTGCCCTATTTCTACGCCGTAACGATGATCCTGCTGGTGCTGGTGCTGGTGATTGGCACCAAAATCAACGGACAGCGCTGCTGGATCAGTCTGGGGCCGCTCGGAACTTTACAGCCATCAGAATTTGCCAAACTCGGGACGATTATGATGGTGGCTCGGATTTTGCACCCCCTGCAGCGCCGGGCGGTGACCCTGGATTTTGCACTGAAAGCCTGTGCGGCGGTGGTTTTGCCGGTTGGATTGATTATGCTTGAGCCAGATACCGGCACGGCACTGACTTTTTTTCCGGTGTTGGTGGCAATGTTGTTTGTCAGCGGGCTCAACCGGCGGTTGATCATTACGGCCCTGGTACTGGCGTTAATCGTTGCCCCGTTTGGCTTCAAATATGTCCTTGAACCCCGATTGAAGCAGTATCAGCGGGATCGAATCAATGTGGCGATTAATGCCATGTTTGCCCCGGAAAAACTCCAGGGCCGGGAAATCCGGGAAGGGTTTGGCTACCAGACGCTCCAATCAATGATTGCGGTGGGTTCAGGCGGGGTTACCGGGAAAGGGATTACCAAAGGGACTCAGAGCCAGGGCGGCTTCGTTCCGGAAAAACGCACTGACTTTATTGCGTCGGTTTTGGCTGAGGAACTTGGGTTTGCTGGAAGTATCTTCATGCTTGCGCTTTTGCTGTTCATCATAATACACTCGGCTCGCACCGCCGAACGCGCACGCGATCGGTTTGGATTGCTGATACTCACCGGATTCGTCACTTTGCTTTCATTTCACGCTGTCATCAATATCGGCATGGTTGTTGGTCTCGTCCCGATTATGGGGATTCCGCTTCCATTGTTGAGCTATGGCGGAACCTCGCTGCTGATGACGTTTATGTGTCTTGGCATCGTTGCCAATGTGTATCAGCAGCGGTTTGTCAATTAGTCAAGACCCTGAAACGCTGAACCCATCACGCAACACGTGCCGGATGGATCTGCGACTGGCGTTTGGAAGGCGGAAAGGTTGTTCTGACCGCGGTTCGAGCCAGATCCAGTCACCAAAGGATTCACTCTGGTCGAGGGGGTGGTGTCAGTGTTGATGAATCAATGACGAATTGAAGTGTGAACGTCAGGCAGTGTACAACTCGCGTTCCAACTTTTTTGTGTTGAGGCTTGGTTTCGGTAAGCAAGAAGTCTGTTTGAGAAAAACAGAGGCTGAAAAATGGCCAGCAACAACGCTTGACACAGCCCGTTTGGACTTTGCTGTCAATCAATGGCAGCAGGTTGAAACAACTTTGGGATTGGTTTTCATCCAGAAATAAGGTGTGGTATTGGATTGACTCTTGTTTTGAACCAGGGGTCAGTCGTTCTTCTAAGATCCTGTTCGTTTTCTGAAGACATAGTGCTTGAAACCGAAAAAATCACCATCTGGTGAGAGAAAACACAGGATTTGCCAGCCTGAGAGAAGACACTGCGCTTCAGGTATCTTGACGCAAGTCTGGCTTGCGCTCTCAGTGGCACACCGGTTGTTCACCCTTCTTCTGATCGTTCTCCGTTCCATATCTCCGGTTGATTTGAAAAGTGTTGCTGCCAGCGCTCTCTTCAGCGACTTGATTGGGATATCGTTTGGGCGCATTCTGGTGCGTTCAATCGTCACCCTGCACGTGGTTTGCAAGAATCAGATCCCTGCCCGGTCGGGGATAGATTTGACCACCAGGTGTTGATGGTATATCACCTTCAGTTTTCCTCTTGATCTCCCCCCGCTTCTTTTTTGCCAGACCATTCTCCAGGCCACACACTTTGAAATAATCCATATTCGTTGTCAGGAGGTAGTCCCCAACGCGCAAGTTACCTGACAAAAGATTGATTTTGTAGGGCTTAGAGGAAATCTATGAATAAAGAAATGATTATCAGTGCAAGCGCCCACGAAAAGCGCGTGGCCATTCTTGAAAACGGAGTGGTGATGGAATTTTACGTGGAGCGAATTGATGAAACGCAGGCCGTCGTCGGAAATGTCTATAAAGGACGTGTGGTGAAAGTGCTACCAGGCATGCAATCTGCATTTGTGGATATCGGCCTGGAGCGGGATGCGTTTCTCTATGTTTCAGACTTCTTTGAAGAAGAAGGAAATGATGAATACGACACCGAATCGGTCTCTACTGAAGGCCAGTCACGCGGTAAAGGCCGTGACGGACGCGATTCTCAACGTCAACAATCAGATCGTGACCTGTCAGGTCGTCACAAACGGGAGCGGGATGGTCGCTCACCACTGCCCGAACCCGCCGAAAGTACCGCGAAGGCCAAACCGGTAATTGAAGACCAGATCGAATTTGATAGTCGCCTGCTTCCGCCAGATCTGGATGTAGATGACTCTCTGTCAGAAGTTTCAATGATCACAGATGCTCTGGATTTAAGTGTAAGCCCAGAAGCCATTGTGGTTGAGCTTGACCCTGAGGAACTGCAGACCGTGCTGGACGCTGAAAGCGAAGTCCAGCTTGAGCGGGTTGAGCTTGAGCCTGAAGAAGAACCGGTTGTGGCTGAACCTGTCGCCACCGAAGAACCGGATCTTGATCTGGCGCTTGCCCTGTCGGATGGATTCCAGTTTGAACGAGTCACCGATCACGATGTGCCGCACGTCGAACCGGAACCACCAGCCCCTGAATCTGAGGTGATGGTTGACGCTCCCGAAATTTCACCGGAGTCGGTATCTGTGGCCGAGATCCAGCCAGTGGCAGTCGAAGCCGAGGCCAAACCCCAGGGCCGTCGGCGTGGGCGTAAAAAAGCCGAACCTGCAAAAGTTGAACCACCACCCGTCGAAGTCCCCGTTCAGGTTGAGCCGGCACCGGTTGAGCCGACTGGGAAGAAGAAGCAAACCCGTGGCCGCAAGAAAGCCGTGCCTGCCCCGGCCCTCGAATTTGAGCGGATCCTGGATGACGACGTGTTGTCTGAAGCTGGCGATTTGCTCAAGGAAGCGATTGTCCAGCATAAAATCCTGGAGCAAACCCGTCAGGCTGAATATGAAACGGCACCCGTCCTGGCTGGTGATGAAGAAGCAACCCCGACAGCAGTTGAGGCGGCCTCACCGGCGACTGAAGTGGTTCGACCCGCTCCGGTGCGAGTAGCAGATGAAGAACCTGCCACCGAAGAGGTGGTTTCAGACGCCGATTTGACTGATTCAGAAGCCAGTGTTGGGAAGCGGTCGCGCAATTCTGAATTTGCCTCGCGCCGTGGTCGTCGTGGTCGTCGTCGCGGGCGGCCAGCCACCGGAGGCGGCCCTGGCCAGGCAGATGAGGAAACCGGCGAGCCCGTGCTGAGCGACTCAGATGTTGCAGTGTTACTTGGTGATGAAGCTGAATCTGATGGTGCCGACTCAGAGACTCCAGATCTGAAGTTAAAAGACGATAGCCTGGGAGATGATTCGGCGGTGCCGCCCCAGCCTCCAGTTGCGGTGCCCCCTCCTGCCCGTCGGGAGCCACGCGACCTGCCGCCGCCGCGAGACACACGCGGCAAAAGCGATGCCCGTCCACCTCGTGAATTTCGAGGCCGGGCACCGGGAATTACTGATTTGCTGCGCGAAGGCCAGGAAATTCTGGTCCAGATTGCCAAAGAACCGATTGGCACCAAAGGGGCCCGGATTACCTCCTATGTTGCCTTGCCGGGTCGGTACCTGGTGTATATGCCAACGGTGGCCCACATTGGTGTCTCACGCAAAATTCCTTCTGACCAGGAACGGACCCGATTGAAGCGAACCATGATCAACCTGCGGGACCGTGATCAGATTCCTGGCGGCTTTATTGTGCGCACTGCCTGTGAAGGGCATACCGAGGAAGAATTGCGCGAAGATATGATGTACCTGTTCCGCACCTGGCAGGATATGCGCAAGCGATCTGAGCATTCCAAACCCGGAACCGTCGTCTATCGTGAACTCGATCTGGTGCAGCGGCTTTTGCGGGATCACCTGTCCAATGAGTTTTCGGTGATCCGGGTGGATAATGAAGAGGAGTATGCCCGGGTGGTTGACTTCATCAGCCGCTTCCAGCCAAAGCTCCTTGACCGGGTCAAGCTCTATACCCGGAAACGTCAGATTTTTGAAGAGTATGGGGTTCAGACCGAACTCGACGCGGCGCTCAAGCCCAGGGTATGGCTCAAATCAGGTGGGTTTATTGTGATTAACCAGACCGAAGCCCTGGTGGCAATTGACGTCAACACCGGCAAATTTGTCGGACGTTCAAACCGGCTGGAAGACACCATCGTCAAAACCAATCTCGAAGCCGCGGTTGAAATTGTGCGTCAGATTCGACTGCGTGACCTGGGTGGCATCATTGTGCTCGACTTCATTGATATGGAAGAGCGCAAAAATCGCCAAAAAGTGATGCAGGTGCTGGAGCAGGAAATTAAATCTGACCGGTCACCTTCCAAGATTCTTCAATTTAACGATTTTGGCCTGGTGGCCATTACCCGTAAGCGGGTTCGACAGAGTCTGGAACGGATTTTGTGCGAGCCCTGCCCTTATTGCACGGGGGCGGGAATGGTCAAATCAGCCGAGACGGTCTGCTATGAGATTTTGGGTGAAGCCCGGCGGATGGCATCGGATATGGAAGGCGAAACCCGGAGCCGCGAAGTTACCCTGCGGATCAACCCTTCTGTTGCCAAAGCGTTACGCAATGAGCAAAAGCAGGTCTGGGGAGAAATTGAAGACTACCTTGGCTGCTCGGTCTCTTTGCAGTCAGATCCAAATATCCACCAGGAACACTATGACTTTGCTTTCCTGTAAACTGGGACAGAGATCCTGAGCGAAGTGGTAAGATCGCGAATCGTGAAGTAGTGAAATCGCAAAGTAGAAATAGACTACGGAGGATTTCACTATTTCACTCTTTTGCTCGGTGCTCCCTGTTCTACTCACCTTATTGAGTGATGGAATCTTGAATCACTCGCCCACCAAAATTCTTGCCAGTGTGAGTACACACAAATTTTCATTCTGAAAAGTAATTGCCAGCTCTTTCCCCCGTCTATTTGGTTCCAGAAGTCCCCATTGCCTGTCAGTTCGGCTATTCCCAGAGTTTATTCATTGGTTTTAATTTGGACAAATTCTGAGCTGGGAATAGACAATTGAGGGGAGGTTGAAAGAGAATGGGGAGGAAAGCCAGCAACCGGGTTTGTGATCAAGGGCGGAAGCTTCATATGCGGATCTGCATCGAATGTGGATATGTCGGGAATACTTCAGTGGACGTGCGGTGCAACCAGTGCGGGGTTGAGTTGACCAATATTTCCGATTTGGAAAGCGGGGACATTCAAATCATTGGGGCGCCGCGCCTGGCGGTGGGGGCGATCCTGGCCAATCGGTATCGAATCCTTGAAATTATTCAACTGCCTCATCGGGCAGTGTATTACCACGCCCAACTGATTGACTCACCGTCTGCTACCTTATGCTGGATTACTGAAGTTCAGGTACAGCAGCCACACCCGCTGTCAACGTTTGATTTATCGGCTTCGATTCAGGTTCAATTTTCCGAGAGAAATCCCTTAGGCATCACGGCGCTCTTTCTCAAAAACACGACAATGGCCGGGTTGCCCAAGTTTCTGGACTGTTTTGAGGATGATCGGTGGGCCTATCTGGTCGTGGAAAAACCTGATGCCAAACCGCTGAGTTTCATCGGACAGGTTACTGAAGGTGAAGCCCATCGGATCGGGGGACAGGTTTGCCGCATCCTGACGCTGATCCACCGGGTTGGGTTGATTCACAATGGGATTGAACCCAACAGCCTCTGGTTGGATGGCCAGGGGCAGGTCTGGCTGATGTGTTTTGATCGAATGCGCCCTCGTGGGTTGTTTGATCCCATCTTCCCATTGACCCCAATTGATGGGTATTCTCCCCCTGAATACATCTGGCTGACAGCCAATGTCCAGCTTGATGCCCGAATTGATGTCTACAGCACGGGATGTGTTCTGTATTTTTTATTAACCGGGCATTCTTTTTCATCACGCCCATCGTCGCTGCATTTACGCCGTGGCCTGGGTACGTATCCAGAGTTACTGCTCTCGCCAGCTTTTGAACGGATTTTGCTTCGCACGCTGGCGCTCAACCCCCAGCATCGTTTTACTTCAGTGGTCGAACTGGCTGCCACGCTGGTCAGCCTGGCCTATCTGGCCCAGCCCCAGGCCGGATCGTATACTGATGTTGGTCGGCATCGCGAACTCAATGAAGACAGCATTCTGATATTGGATTTGCAGCAGTATTTTGAATCAAGTCTGGCACACGTTGGTCTGTATGTTGTCTCGGATGGGATGGGTGGGGAAGCGGCGGGTGAAGTTGCCAGCCGGATTACGGTCCGGGCTATTGCTGAATGGATCACCGAACGATTGATCACGATGAATCTGCGGTCAACCCATGGCAGTCGGCTCATGCAATCGACTGAAAGTGGGGATATTTTGTATATCAGTGAAACGGGCACCAACGCCCGGTCCAAACAACTTCTGACCAGCGCGATCTTGCATGCCAATCGGGAAATTCTTGATTATGCAGGGTTTAATCCGGCATCTGAAGGAATGGGAGCGACTGTGACCGCCGCGTTGCTGATTGGAAATATGTTGACGGTTGGGCAGGTGGGGGACAGTCGGTGTTATGTGTTGAGTCATGGCCGGCTGGAATTGATCACCGAAGATCATTCGCTGGTCGAGCGGATGGTTCGTCGAGGGGAATTGACTTCTGATGAAGCCCGGCATCACCCCCATCGCAATATCATTTATCGTTCGGTCGGCAGTACCGATGAGATCGAAGTTGATATTGTGACCCGTCGGCTGCAGGCCAACGATACGGTGCTCTTATGCAGTGATGGACTCACCAACATGCTGGATGATGAGTTGATCGCTGAGATTTTAAGCCGCTGTGTTGACCCCTGGAGTACTTCAAAAGAACTTGTGATTGCCGCCAATGCCTGCGGCGGAGAAGACAATATTTCGGCTGTCGTGATTCGGATTCTATAACCAGCCAGGCTGCATTTCTTGAAAAGAATGGGGATCGGCGGTCCGGTGGGGAAAAAACCCCAGAAAACAAATCCCCATCCCTCTTGCCTGAGACGGGTTTTGGAATATAATTCAAAACCAATCAACACCTTCACAACGCATCAGAAACACACAACCTATTGCAAATAAGCCATTTTGACGCAATGACTGTCCCTGGCACATCCGTTTTTGGATCGGTAAGTGAAGTACGTGCCACACGGAAACGTGTGATGTCATAAGGAACAGACGCTGGTTTCTGAGACTTCGATTTTTTAAGCCCGGGCCTTGACGCCTGACACCATTTTTGAAAGGCAGGTATGTTCTGATGATTCGATGCAGTTATTGTGGTACCGACAACTTAGATGGTTCTGAATACTGCGACGAGTGTGGGAATAAGCTCAACATTCAGGCTTCAGCTTCAACGTTGCATATTGACCCCAGCCCGGCGCCCGGCGCTCCGGTTGGATATGGCGCACCGGGGATGATGCCTGTTCCCTCATCAGCACCTCCACCCGCGCTGCAGTCACCAGTCGTCGCGCCGTTACAAGCCGCACCTGTGTATCCGATGCCGCCGGCCAGCGCCCCACCACCGTTACCACCTCCACCTGCGCTCTCGCCGCCGCCGCCGCCAATTCCTCCCATGCCACCAAAAGCCTTAACCCCGCCCCCATCTATGGCCGCCCCGGGGCCAATTGGCCAACCGCCGGGTCCTTCAGCTTTTTCAAGTGCCCCGCCACCATTACCACCTGCTCCGTCGGCGGTTCCCATTCCTCAGCTCGATCATGGCGCTCCGCCACCGACGTTTACCCCAGGTGGAGGAACCGCTTCCAGCTCATCGTCTGGGAAGACGCCTGGGCGAGCCAAATTGATCATCCAGCGGGGTGGCACCATTGGAAAAGAATTTATGTTAACCGATACCGAATCAAATATTGGTCGGTGGGATGCCGATGGCGGGATTTTCCCGGATGTTGACCTGGATCAGGATGACCCTGAAGCCAAGGTTTCACGCCGGCATGCCCGGATTGTGCATCAAAGCGGGCAGTATTTGCTTGAGGATCTGGGCAGCACCAATGGCACCTTCATCAACCGGGGGCGTCGGCTTTTGCCTGGAAGCCGCCATGCACTGAGCAATGGGGATGAGATTATTGTCGGGAAGACATTTTTAAAATTTGTGGTTGAATAAAACTCGCGCGCAGAAATTCTCTATCTGTCTCTGGTGGTGCCTGGTTGCTGCTGATAGTCATTGCCTGCAGAGCGCAGAGAATACGTTACCTAACCGGCACCGTCGCCTGCCATTTGATTCGGTCCGCCTGGTGGTTTTGGAATGAGCATACCAAACAGAAAATCACCCAATGCACAACTCGAACCAGGAACGCTCCTTTCTGACCGCTACCAGATTGTAAAACGAGTCGGCGGCGGGGGGATGGGGAGTGTCTACCTGGCCTATGATACTCGCCTCGGGAATAAACCCAGAGCTGTCAAAGAGATGGTTGAGTTGTTTGTTGACGAGACCCAACGGCGGAAAGCAGTTGATGATTTTAAGCGGGAAGCTCAGTTACTGGCGAGCCTGGATCATCCCTCCATCCCGACGATCTTTGATTATTTTATCTCTGCCGATGGTCGCTATTATCTGGTGATGAAGTACATCGGTGGCGGGGATTTACAGGGGCAACTCAAAAAAAGGGGAGGGGTCATTGATGAACGTTCAGTGACCGAGTGGGGTATCCAAATCTGTGATGTGCTCCACTATTTGCACAGCCAGAATCCTCCCATTATCTATCGAGACCTAAAGCCGGCCAATCTGATGCTCGATGATGCCATCACCCCGCCGCGAATTATGCTGGTGGATTTTGGGATTGCCCGGTTTGTGGCACCTACCCAGAAAGGGGTCACCGCCATTGGCACCATGGGGTATGCTCCACCAGAGTTATTTTCGGGAAATGTTGAGCCCCGGTCAGATATTTATTCACTTGGGGCCACCATGTTTCATCTGGTGACCGGGGTGGATCCACAAGATAACCCATTGTTAATTTTTGATTTCACCAAAAACCAGCGTCCGCGCCAGCTTCGGCCAGCACTGACGGCTGAAATGGATAATCTGCTGGCTCGGATGGTCGAGCATCGCCCTGAGCGGCGATTTTCCTCCGCCATGGAGCTTCGCTATGCTCTCGATGAACACCTGCGGCGGCTCAGTCAGTTACCTCCGCCCTCAGCCCCATTAGTCAATCTGGATGGTGGGGCTATCCGGCAGACTGGACGCAGTTTGGGCAGTACCCCGGTCGAACAGGTTTTTTGTGGGAATTGCGGCCAGCGGATTGCCGGCGATGACCATTTTTGCCCCCATTGCGGCACCCGGCAACCTATTGCCTCACCCCAGCCTCGAATTATTCCACGCCTGGTGATTATGGCTGACGCTGATGTTGTCACTACGACGGCATTTCCATTGGAAAAAGACACCAATCTCATTGGTCGCAACGATCCGCACACCGGGGTTTTTCCTGAAGTTGATTTGACATCATTTGACCCTGAAACCAAGGTTTCCCGCCGACATGCCAGAGTGTACCGCGAAGGTGGTATTTTCCTGGTTGAAGATCTTTCAAGTGTGAATGGAACCTTTGTCAACGATAATATTCGGCTGTATCCAAAGCAACCGCGTGCCCTTCAGGAAGGGGATAAATTGCGGCTTGGTGAGACAACCCTGAAGTTTGTCCTTGGATAATCGCTTCCGAAACCCGGTTGGCGAGAACAAACCCTGACCTGACGTCCCGGTGTCAGCCCCGCCCCGAACAGGGTTCACAAACCAATTGAACGAGAATGAGCATGCGTTGTCGCAATTGCAATCAGGAACTTGCACGGTCTGGGAAATTTTGTCGGTTTTGTGGTTCGCCACAGCCGGCACCGGAGAGTACTGGCGCAAAGCTCAGCACATCGGCTGGCTCGGTTCAGGTGACAAAAACCCTCGGATCTCCTCCCCGACTGGCCGTGGCCCCGCCTGCGGGCTCAGGTGTACCAGCCAGAGATCTCGCTGAAGCCAGTTCCGTCAAGGAAGGAGCCGCCCCAGAGTGGAAATATCAATCGTTGAGCAATCTACCCTTGCCGGCATTGGCACCTGCAGAATCTGACGTTGTCAACAGCGAACGCAAAAACGAGGATCCGCTCATGCTGAGCGTGCGACCAGAAGATTTTTCACTTGCCCCACCGACCAACGTCTTGATTGGCCCCTTTCAACAGGCCGGGTTTGGTCTTCGATTTGGGGCTGGCATGTTTGATTTCTCGCTTTACATGCTGTGGTTTCTACTGTGGTGGCCAGTGGCTGCTTTTCTTGCAAAACAGAATCCAGCGTTTTCTTATTCAGTACAGGGCCTGGGGTACTGTGTGTTTGGTATTCTGTTAATTGCCAATCACGTGCTGCTTCCGGCTCGTCAGGGACAAACGCTTGGAAAATGGCTGGTTGGCATTCGCATTATTCAAACCAGCTTTGCTCCGGTCTCAGTGTTCCATATCCTCAAACGCCATCTCGTTGGATATCCACTCTCGATGATTTTTGGTCTTGGTTTTTTGTGGATGTTGTGGGACCGCCGGCAACAAGGGTGGCATGATAAACTTGCACATACACTGGTTGTTCGGTTAGATATCTAGTTGCCTGCACAAAATTATGAATTATGAATCAACCTACCCTGGTCTCCATCAGGTCTGAATCTCATAATTCAGAATTCATAACTGGTTTACCTCCTCGCGTTCACCGTTCTTTTGATTCCACACTTCCCTGTGGATCAATCACCAGCCATTGTCCATAACCTACTTCTGACAGAATCGAGTGCTACTGGCTGAATGCAAAGCTGTGTTGTCTTGAGCCTGTTCAGGTCGTCTTGTTGAAAAAAGTCAATCATAGCTTCCCCCAACTCTTCTGGTTGTCACGTTAAAGGCCGATTTGGATATGCCACTTTTATTTGTCCAGCAAGCCAATGGAATGAATTATGAGGTTGCCGCCCAGAAAGTGCGCACCACGATTGGGCGCTCTTCGCGCAATGATATTTGCTTGAATGATCCATTTGCTTCGCGCGTTCATGCCGAAGTCCGGCGGGAAAACGAGAGCTTCTTTATTACGGATATGGGCAGCGCCAACGGCACCTACCATAATGGGGTTCGGATGTCAGGCACCTTACCGCTTCAAATCGGGGACATTATTCGGATTGGCGAAACACAAATCCACTTTCGTGATTCAGATTCAACCGGGTCGTACAGTGCCAATATTTTGCTTTCAGATGCTGACTGGACAACCGCACCCGAAGCGACGATTATGGGCCGGAGTGGCACCAACAAAAAAGACAGCCTCCTGACCTCGGTGATCAGTGAAATGGCTGGCCGGGATAAGCTCAGTGATAAAACTGGGATTCTGACGCCCCAGCTCGGGGTGCTCGACAAGCAACGCGATTTGCTGGCTGTGGTGAGCAAGGTTGTTGAAACGCTGCTTTCAGAGCGTTCATTGGATGAAACCCTCAAATTGATTTTGGATCTGGTTTTTGATGCCGTAGCGGCTGAGCGAGGGTATATCTTTCTCACCAGTCCAACCGGTGAGTTGTTGCTCAAAGCTGCCCGAACGAGGACGGGAAATACCGATCAACTGGTCACTGACGAAGTCAAAATCAGCCGGTCAATTATTGATACCGTCCTCACCGAATGTACCTCGGTTTTGACCTCTGATGCCCAACAGGACCCGCGATTCTCACAGCGGAACTCAATTATGCTCAGTAACATCCGGTCAATTATGGCGGTTCCGCTGGCCCATACTGGTGATGAAGTGTTGGGCATGATCTATGTTGATTCGCATTACGGAACCAGCCGGTTCAGCCAGGAAGATCTCGGGGTCATTACCACCATCGCCCGCGTGTCAGCAATCAAAATTGATAATGTTCGACTGATGGAAGAACAACTGGAAAAGCGGCGCATTGATGAGGAGTTAAAGGTAGCCAGTGAAATCCAGTTGAGTTTACATCCGGCCCGCCAGCCCAAAATAGACGGCTATGACGTCATGGGCATTAGCTTCCCGTGTCGTGAAATCGGCGGTGATTACTATGATTTTATTCAATG
>DAOQNB010000040.1:0-16453 GCA_035335845.1 Acidobacteriota bacterium
TGTTCGTTGGCAGGGATTGATTGATATCGGGCTCCGATAAGCTGAAATCCTTCAAATTCAAGGGTTATCGGTGAAAACCAGAAGTACTCCGGTGTATGAAACTGATTCTGGTAAATTTCTTTTTTGGTGGTTCGATCATTCTTTTCGGTTGAGTCTGACAGAAGCTCAACAATCAAGTCCGGGAATTTTCCTTCCTTCCAAACCGCCCAGGACTGTCGCGGACGACGGTCAGTGCCGGTGACTACAAACAGGTCTGGCCCAACCATCGTCTTGTGCTTCAGTTGTTCGGTTTTGAAGTAAATGCTGAGGTTGGCCCCAATAAAGAAATCTGTTCGCTCACGCCAGAGCCACTCCAGACTAACATACAAGATTAAGGCTTGAAGGTAATGAAGTGACGATTCCATCTGGGGTTCTTTGCTTTCAAGGAGTGGTGAATCATCTGGGAGCAGAGCAAGCTCATCCTGTTCATCCAATTCATAATCACTTTCCCAGGGAGGCTCAACCGGTAAGGTTGCAATGTTTGACATAGTATTTCCTCCTCCAATCGATTTGCTGGCTACAGGTCTTCTTTGCAGTAAAACTCAAGTTTGCCGTTTTCCTTCTCGTTTAAAATAATCAGCCGCCCACAGGTTTTGCACTGCAAGAGCCAATCCATTTGCAAAATCATCTGGCTGATAAGATCTTGAGCCGAAATATTTTGACATTCTTGATTCAAAAAGTCTTCGGTTACGGCAATCGAAATACCAGTTCCGCAGAACAGATTTTTGTGTATCAGGTTGCCACACTGGCAGGTCAACCAGGAACCCATATCGTTTAAAGCGGCGTCAAGCCGCCGCACTCCACAGCAAGAGGGCGTCAAGCCGCCCGATTGAAAAGCGGTGTCAAGCCACCGCACTCCAAAAAAGTTAGCCCGTGATCCAGCCACCACCGACAACTTTGTCTCCGTCATAGAAGACGGTCGCCTGACCAGGCGTGATGGCGCGTTGTGGTTCGTCAAAGACAACGCGCACTGTGCCATTTTCCTCTGGGAAAACCGTGGCTGCCGCTTCCCCGTGCCGGTAACGAATCCGTGCTCGAACCCGAATCGGTTCAGTCAGTTCTGGAATCGTGATCCAGTTCATCCGGGCCGCCGTGTATTGTTTTCCAGGCAGGTAATCGCCTGACCCCACAATGACCCGTTTGCGAATTGGATCAATGCCCACCACATAGAGCGGCTGACCGTCTGGCGAATTGATTTTCAGTCCGCGCCGCTGCCCAATCGTGTACCGGTGCGTGCCTTCGTGATGCCCAAGCACCGTGCCATCCACGCCAACGATTTCACCGGGCTCAGGGAGCGTTCGCCGTAACCCCAGTTGAACCAGGGCTGATGCCACGGGGGCTTGTGGTTCGGCGTGGACTTCGCCACCTGCTTCCTGCAGATAGCGCTCGATAAACCGGGCATAGTTGCCATCTGGAATGAAGCAGATTTCCTGGCTCTCTGCTTTTTCAGCCGTCGGAAGTCCATTGCGGCGAGCAATTTCGCGAACTTCGGGTTTCGACATTTCACCAAGCGGAAAGAGAGCGACGGCCAGTTGCTCCTGGGTCAGTTCAAACAAAAAGTAGGATTGATCTTTGTTTGGATCCAGCCCTTTGAGCAATTCATAGCGTCTGGTTTCAGGGTTAAAGTGAACGCGGGCATAGTGACCCGTCGCCACTTTGGCTGCGCCAATGTCTTCGGCCAGTTTGACCAGCGTTTTAAATTTGAGCCGGCTGTTGCAGGCCACACAGGGGCTTGGCGTGTTGCCGTTGACATAACTGGCGACAAACGGGGCTACAACATGCTCTTCGAAATCCTCTTCGAAATTAAGCACATAAAACGGAATCCCAAGATGGGCTGAGACTGAACGCGCATCATACAAATCATCGAGCGAACAACACCGCGAAGGGAGCGGTTCGCCGTCCGGTCCGACATTGATGCGCCGCTGATTCCACAACTGCATCGAAAGGCCAACAATGTCCTGGCCCTGCTCTTTGAGCAACGCCGCTACGGCAGAGCTATCCACTCCACCACTCATCGCAACTGCAATCTTTTCCATGATGTCCAACTATCTAACTGGGAATGAAGTCAGTACCACCTGCGTTAGCGGGCGGGGGTTCATTCTACGTCCTTGATTCTCATTTCTCAAAGCAGGTCAACCGGATCAACTTCAACCATGATGTGATACCGGTCAGGGTTATTTTCAGGTGTGAAGGCTTTCCCGGTTTTGGCTGCCGCATCATCAGCCAGATAGGTAAACGCCAGATCGAGAACATCCCGTAACTTACGACGTTGCCGGGCTTTAATCAGGATTTGATACCGGTACTCCTGCTTGAGCTTCGAAAGTGGTGCTTCTGATGGCCCCAGGATGCGTACGGTGTTGTCGCCCTGAGCGGCAGCCCGGAGAAACTTTCCGAATTTATCGGCCAGTGTTGACCCCTGGGTGGCGTCTTTATGGCGAACAATAATATTGGTCAGGACTGAAAACGGCGGATACCACAATTGTTTCCGGAAGTTGATTTCCCGATTGTAAAACTGGGTGTAATCCTGAGTTCGGGCACACTGCAACGCATAGTGTTCTGGATGATAGGTTTGCAGGACCACACGGCCTGGTAATTCACCCCGGCCAGCCCGGCCAGACACCTGAGCCAGCAACTGAAACGTGCGTTCGCCAGAGCGGAAATCCGGCAGCGCCAGCCCGGCATCAACCGAGACCACGCCGACGAGCGTGACATTTGGAAAATCGTGCCCTTTGGCAATCATTTGGGTTCCGACCAGTACATCCAGACTTCCTGAAGCAAATTCCCCCATGGTTCGTTCAAATACACCCCGCCGCCGGGTGGTGTCCCGGTCAAGGCGGCCAATTCGAAAGTCAGGAAACTGGGCTTGCAGCAGCTCTTCGAGTTGTTCGGTGCCTTCTCCGACAAAGTAAATAAACAAGCCGTTACAATTTGGGCATTGTTTGGGGACTGGTGCCTGATGGTTACAGTAATGGCACACCAGCCGCTGGTCAGCCTTGTGGTAGGTCAGTGTCACGTCGCAATCCGGGCACGGAATGCTTTCTCCGCAGCGACGGCAGAGCAGAAAGCTTGAAAATCCTCGCCGGTTGAGCAGCACCATGCTTTGTTCGCCTTTGGCCTGGGTTTCTTTGAGTGCCAGCAAGAGCTCATCGGAAAACACAACCTGTTTGCCGTGGCGCTTAAAGACTTCGCGCATATCCACAACTTCGACTGTTGGGAGCGCTCGATTGGCAAAGCGTTGATTGAGTTCGAGTTTTCGGTATTTACCGGTTGAGGCATGGTAGGCTGATTCGATGGCTGGCGTGGCACTTCCCAGAACAACGACACAGCCTTTGCGATGTGCCCGGAGCACTGCCGTATCACGTCCGTGATAGCGTGGTGTTTCAGCTTGTTTGTATGAGGTGTCGTGTTCTTCATCAACCACGATCAATCCTAATTCAACCAGCGGCGCATAGATTGCCGACCGGGTGCCAATCACAATCCGGGCTTCGCCTTCGCGGATGCGTTCCCATTCGTCGAGTCGTTCACCTTCTGAAAGTGAGGAATGCAGAATCGCCACCAGCGACCCAAAGCGTTCGGCCAGGCGGCGGGCAAACATTGGGGTGAGACCAATTTCAGGCACCAGCATCAGCGATGATTTGCCTTGTTCCAGCATTGCTTGCATGGCCGCCAGATAGACTTCGGTCTTCCCAGATCCAGTGACGCCCTGGAGCAAAAAACAGGCATATTCATGGCGCTGACTGGCTTCCAAAATTTCAGCCACCGCCGTTGTCTGGCCTTCGTTGAGTTCAAAGCCATCGTGGCGGGGAAGGGCTTTTAAGAGGGCCAGCGGGTCGCGCCGGACTTCACGAATGACCAGTTCAACCATTCCTTTTTGGGCCATGGTGCGGACAATGGCCGGGCTGACCCCAGCTTTTTCCGTTAATGCCGGGAGCAGCACCGGTTCACCGGCTTCGTTGAGTGTCGCCAGTACCCGTTCCTGGGCTTCAGTGCGTTTTTGAGGTTTGGCGGGTTCTGAAAGCTCCAGGTCAGCCGGAATCACTGGCGGTACCTGAACCATGGTCTGGCGTTTGGCCTGAACGCGGCGTTTCCCAAGGGCCTGTTGCACCTGCAAAAACCCTGCCTTTTCGAGTTCACGCACCAGCGCTTTGACCCGGTTTTGAGAGTAGTCTGAGGGCGCATTTTCAATCAGTGCCGTGCCACCAACTTCGGTAAGCCAGGTCAGAAATTTCCATTTCGTCAGGTGGTGGCGCTGGGCAGCCTGAGCTTCTTCAAGTTCATGCCGGCCATGGGCAGTGATGGTAATTCGAACGTGCGGAACAGCCTGCAAGCCGCTTGGAATCGCAGATTTGAGCACTTCTCCCCACGGGGCATAGTAGTAATCTGCCACCCAGTGGGTCAGGTCCAGGATTTCCTCAGTCAGCAGCGGTGTTTCATCCAGCCACTCTTCAATGTCTTTGATGCGTTCGACCGGCACACTTTCATCCGGCGCGTCGTGCAATGCCACGACGTAGCCGACCTGAACGGATTTTCCAAATGGGATGGCCACGCGGCACCCGCGTTGCGCCAGATGATGCAGGCCCGGTGGAATCCGATAGGTGTATGTTTGATGAACTGCCGCCGCGACCGCGACTTCGGCATACAATTCTTCGGCAGTGACAGGAAACAATGTTGGGACTTCAGCCACAATACTCACACAATTTTCCATAACATCCAGAGTTGAACGGTTGGGTGCAAGTTAACCTCAACAGGTGGCATTCGTGCCAGCCTAAAACCAATGGACTGGAAAAATTACGGAGTAATTATAAATTGGTTTCGTTTTTTTGCAAGGTCAAGTCTGCCGCGCCCAAATCTGGGGTGACCATTGTATGCCAGGGTGTAATGAAATTTTCGTATTGGAAAACAGCCAAATCATTCAACCAAACAAACTTAGTGAACTACTGACTACTGACCGCCAGCTACTGACTGGTCTTACTGATTGATCTGTTTTTTGATTTTTTCGACGTCGAGTTTGCGCAAGTAAGATTCAAACCGCTGATAGTACCAGTGCGAGCCAATACTGTTCATTTCGGTAATCGCCTCTTCTCGGCTCCATTCATCAATGACAATTCGATATGCCGCAATCATAAGTCCAGTGCGGTCAACACCTTCCCGGCAATGGACAAACACTGGGTGGTTTGAAGTCGTCGTCACGGCTTTCAAAAACTGGATGACATCCGCTTCTTTGGGTTTTTTGAATGGATTCACACTGACCGGAATGTGTTTGAAGGTCAGTGTCTCATCATTCTGTATTTTGGCGTCATCGCTTCCAGAGCGAAGGCTGATGATATGGGTGATCCCCAGTTTTTTGAGTTCTTCAAACCCTTTGTCTGATGGTTGACCGCCGCGATACAGCCGGTCAGTCACTTTATAGAAATGAGCAATCTCTGAACTGGAAATTTTCTGAGCCTGATGGTGACCTGGTGTGGCCGTGGCCGGGACCGCAACCGGCTTTTTGACATTTGAGGTCAGGACTGGTGATTGCTGTTGGGCAACACCTGGCTCAGCCCAAAACAGGATCAGGCTCCCTGCGACCAGCAAGCTTATATTCAAAAGCACCCGCAATGGCATACAAACCCCCGTTTGGTTGACGAACTGTTAAAAAAAGTGGGGACAGCTTCTGGGTGCGGTTCTGGTGTTTAAGGTTGGCCGGCAGATGGTGGTGCCGTTGCTGTTCCAACCACCACACCGGACGAAAACAAACCGGCATAAAAGTGATTGTCGCGAAACAGGTCAAATGCCACGGCCCATACGCGATGGCTTGGAAGCTCTTTTTGATCAATCCGGCGGAATTTTCTTGCCCCATCAGTTGAGAGATAGAGCCCGCCCTGACTGGCATCACCCACCAGGATTTCATCCGGGTTGCGTGGGTTAAAGCGAACCGAGGCGATTTCCCCATAGGGGATGCCATGCCCAAGCCGATCCCAATTGCGCATTCCATCCCGTGTCAGATATAGCGAGTGCCGTGTGCCGACCAGAATCATTTTGGGGTCACGGGGGTTGATGGCAATTTCCTGGACAAATGAATTGTCGTCAGGATCAACTTTAATTTGTGTCCAGGTCTTTCCCTGATCCAGGCTGGCATAAAGCCCTTTTGAAGTACCGACCAGCAGGGTGTCTGGTTCGTGGGGGGTGGTTGCCACAGCAAAAAAGCGTCCGGTGTAGCCGGTTACGTTGAGTTTTTCCCAGCCTTTGGATGGGTCATAGGTGCGGAAGAGTCCTTCCCAGGTGGCGGCCACCAGACCATTGCGCCCGTCGCCAGTCACCGAAAGTTCCATGACATGTCCATCCAGATCCTGAAACGGGCTGCCGGCGGCTTTGGCGATTTTGGTCTGATCACTGGTCGCCGGTGCTTTGGATTTGGCTGGAGCTGGCTGAGATTTTTTAGATTTGGCTGAGGTTGATTGTTTGGCCGCGGTATTCCTGGTGGAACTTTGCTTTTTACCCTTGCTGGCTGCCTTCTTTGATTTGGCCGGAGTTTTGGCTTTCGAACGTGGGGCGGGTGGAGGCGGAACCTTTTTCATCTCCAATCGCTTCCAGCTTACGCCTCTATTTTCGGATAGAAAAACGCCATTGCTGGTGGCAGCATAGACCTGCGACGTATTTCCAGGATTGATGGTGAGTGAGTAGACATCCTTTGGTCCGATACCCTGTGAGGACGGATACCACGATTGACCATTGTCATTTGAGAGATAGACGCTGCCTTCAGCGCCATTGTAGAGCACGGACGCCAGTAACCGGCCCGGCTGCATCGGATCAACCGCAATGCTTGAAACCTGTCGGGTAACAAACCCGCGATTAGACGCCACAAACGTTTCCCCGCCATTGTCACTGACCAGAACACCACTGTTGGCCGTGCCAATAACCACCCGATCAGGCGTTGTTTCGTGGATCTCAATCGCATTGATCACGGTTTCTTTCGAGGTCACCAGCTTCCAGGTTGTGCCAGCATCGGTGGTTCGCCAGAGCCCTTCGGTCGTGCCAGCAAAAATGGTGTCAGGGTAGACTGGATTCTGAAAAATAATGTGCGTCCGGCGGGCGCTGTATGGAATTCCCTGGAACTTGGTCCAGTTCTTTCCGGCATCCAGGCTCCGGTAAATGCCGCTACAGGCACTGCTAAACACCCGATCCGGGTTGCTCCGATCAATGTGAATACTAAAAATATCAGAATCATCCAAAATCTGAGTTTCCGTGCCCTTGGTTGAAAACCAGCTCTGGCCACCATCGGTGGTTTTCCAGGGAAGATGCCAGGTTCCGGCATAAATGGCTTTGGTATCACGCGGATCAACCGCTACGGATTCAATATTGCGAAGCTCCACGTGATTGGTCGGAGAAATCTGATCCCAATTCTTCCCCGCATCGGTGCTCAAAAATACGCCGTCAAGCGCCCCGGCAACGAGTATCTTTGAATCGGTTGGCGCCATCGTCAGCGCCCGGATCGAATGGCCCCGAAAAACATTTTTCCAGGTCTTTCCACTATCCGTACTTTTATAAATCGCCCCATCGCGTTTTTCACCCAACGCCCACATTCCCAAATACACCGTATCTGGGTCGCGTGGGTCAATCACCAGATTGTCAATCAGGTTCCCGGATTTATTAAAAGTTGGAATCCAGGTCCAGTTTTGCGTGCCATCATTTGAGACATAGAGTTGCCCATCTGAGGTGCCGAGAAAAAATTGTTGGGGGTTGGCATCATTTTGAACCAGCGAACGAACCGTGCCGCCAAATGGGCCATTGAGTTCCCATTCAAAATCAATGTTTGCCGTCGTCGAATTGGAATCAGGGTCAGATCCCATCGCACTGGCTGAAAAGAGTACTGGCGACCAGGCCATCCCCAGCGTCAGAAGCAGACACAATACAGTTGTAAAATAAGTTCTTTTCATGGTGTTGTTTGGGTGAAGTGGTGAACGAGCGAAGTCGCGAGGTCGTGAACGAACGAAGTACGTGAGTGTCAGGTCCAGGTAGTTTTTCTGTCAATAAATAACTATCTAAAAAGAAAGGATCTTTTTCTCCTTCGCCCAGCTTTCTCATCTTAAATGACGTCCCCCGTCAACCAAAAGGGTTTCACCGGTCACATAATCAGATTCAATCAGGTAGCGCACCGCACGGGTGATGTCTTGAGGCTGGCCAGTCGGAAATGATGGCACGTCGGGGACAGCGTGATCAGGAAACTCAATTCTGCCTGGGGCGATGGCGTTGACCTGGATCAATGGGGCCAGGGCCAGGGCCAGGGCTTCGGTTAACATAATCAGTCCTGCTTTGGAGACTGAATAGGGGATAAAGTTTGCCCAGGGGCGCACTCCGCCCACGCAGGCCAGATTAATAATTTTTCCAGTGCCTTGACCGAGCATTTTTTCTCCGACCAGCCGGGAGCATAAAAATGGAATTTTCAAATTCGTGTCAAGTGTATGATCCCAATCAGTTTCGGTAAGCTCAAAAAATGATTTGCGGTCAAAGACGGCAGCATTATTGATCAGGACATCAATCTGGCCAAAGGTTCGATACACCTGAGCAATCATATCCGTCAGTTCTTCCGATTGAAGCAAATTGGCCTGAAAGGCGGCGGCCTGTACGCCGCATTTGTGTAATTGATCAAGGGTCGCAAAGGCTTCTTCGGGAAAAGATCGAAAATGCAAGGCGATATTGGCTCCGTGCGTCGCCAGATCAAGCGCAATTGCCCGACCAAGGCGACGCGCCCCGCCGGTGATGAGTACTGTTTTCCCCATCAAATTCATGACAGTGTGACCTCGCTAATTTTTTCTGGTGGAGAGGAATCAACCGCTGACGGATGGGCTCCCAGTTTCCGGACATAGGTAATGCCCCACAACCCAGGCAGGAGCGAATTCAGAATATACAGGAAAAGCGCCGAGTAAATAGCCGCTGCCTGACTCACGCCAAACTGGCGGAACAAAAACACCGAGGCACTTTCCCGAACTCCGATTCCGCCGGGTGTAATGGGGACCAGGTTGGTCAATAAAATCAAGGGAAAGGCAAAGGTCACGGCTTTGAAACTGACTGGTTCAAACGTGGCCACCAGCACATAGAGCGAGATCACATCGAGTACCATCAGCGCACAACCCAGACACAAATTCCAGCCCAGATCACGGAGTCTGAGGGCCTGAAGTCCCGTCACCAGTTCTGACAGGATTCGACGGAGTTTAACCGGAAGGGGCAGCCAGCCCAGCATCCACGGGAGCAAAATGGGCCAGAGCAGGACGCCACCGACCAGGAAGAGTAAGGTTGTTCCCAGGATGATTTGCCAGCCAACGGTGAGGACTCCGGCTGAACCAGCCAGGGCCAGCATCAAAATGGTCACCAGATCAATCGAGCGATCAACGATAAATAGACCACCGGCCAGGGTTCGGGTCGCTGGTGGCAGAAAGGCAATCCGACCCAGTTCACCGGCTCTGGCGGGCGTAATCAACCCAAAGGCCAGCCCGCCCAACACTGATGCCCAGGCCTGTCGAAACGAAACCGGGTGGGGGGCAACCGTTGCTGGCAGTCGGTGCAAGAGCGCCTGCCACTTATAAACCCGGACCACGACCATGGCGACTCCGACCACCACCGCAATGGCCAGAAAGGAAGGATTCGCCCGGCGTAAGGCTTCGATCAGCGGTTGAAGTTGCACTTTGCGAAGCAGAAAATAGAGCAACCCAACCATCACGACCGACTTAAATATCCACCGCAGATGAAATTTGGACATGACTCAACTCAATCAAGAACCTCAATCTCAAAGTTTCAAAAAACCAGAACCTGGAATTTACCTCCATCTGCCATTTTGTCACTCAAAGTGTACCTATTGCGGGTTTGTCACCCGTAGTTTTGATGATGATTTATCCACACAATATCTGGCAGCCCTGGAACAAGAAATCCGGGCCTTTCCGCCTTCGGGAACGGTGGTTAGCCGCGAACGACCGGTCATTGATACCATTTATTTGGGAGGAGGAACACCCTCGATCCTGACGCCGAAAGCCATTGGCCGATTGCTTGATGCCTGTCGGGAACGGTTTGAACTGAGTGAGCAGGCTGAAATTACCATTGAAGTTAATCCCGGCGATACCCAGGCCGACCGGCTGGAAGGATTTCGTACGTGCGGCATCAACCGGGCGAGCCTTGGCGTGCAGTCATTTCTCGACCATCAGCTTCGGGCAACCGGGCGTGATCATACGGCAGACCAGTCACGCGCCGCCGTGGCTGCGTTACGGGCTGCCGGGTTTGACAATCTGAGCCTCGATTTAATTGCTGGTCTCCCAAATCAAACGATGGATGAATGGAAATATAATTTACACCAGGCACTGGCACTCAAACCTGAACACCTCTCGCTCTATTTATTAGAGGTGAAAGAAGGAACCAAGCTGGCTGACCAGATCTTAAGCGGGAAGCTACCGACTCCAGATGATGATCTGGCCGCCGAGATGTATGAAACGCTACTGGATATGCTCGAACAAGCAGGCTTTGAAGCCTATGAAATCTCAAATTTTGCTCGGTCCCGAGCACTTCGGTCACGCCATAACCTGAAATATTGGAACGATATACCGTTTTTCGGATTTGGTGTCGGCGCCCATTCCTACGATGGCGACGAGCGATATCGCAACCCGTCTTCGATCCATGACTATCTGCAGTTGATGTCAACCCAGGGCATGGCCGTCATTGACCGTACCTCACGGAACCCGGAAGAGAAATTTTATGAAGCCTTGATGATGGGGTTGCGCTTACGCGAGGGGGTTCACCTGCCTTCGCTGACCAGCCAGTATACTATTTCCCTCAGCCCAACCTTTACTCAGGAATTGCAACGTCTTTTGGAAGCTGAAGTGATTGAACTTCAAGATGATCAGCTTCGGCTGACTCGACGCGGTGTTCTGGTCTCAAATGAAGTTTTTGTCGCCTTGATGCCTGAATGAAGTGAGTGCTGAGTCGCCAGCCCAGACCATTTCTCTCGTGTCACCCAGTCACATAGTCACCTGGTCAGGTGTCACCCTTCTCAACCTGAGGTCGTGGTGCCCAATTTGCAGATTTTCTCACCAACAGCTATTCATTGAATTTTAAAAATTCGATAAATAGTTTTATTTTCAATTAGTTAAAGCAGGTGAGAAAACTATGAAGCAAATTCAATTGAATCAATTGAACCCACACCGTGTAAGTCAAAAAGGATTAACTCTGATTGAACTCCTGATGGTGATTGTCATCATCGGGATTGTCACCTCGCTTGGGGTAACTGCCTTTCAACGAGCACTTGGGAGTGCCTATGAAGGGCGGGCAATGGCCAATATGCGTTCAATTGTCGCAGCGCAGGTTGAGTTTTATGCCACACGTGGCCGGTTTGGCACCTTTTCGCAACTCATCAATGACAATGGCGCCCTCAGTGATCAATTTCACCGAAACAGCGGCGGTGCGGGTGCCAGTGAGGTGGTGAGTGATGGCCGGTTTGACTACAGCTTTCGCTTTGACCGCGAAGCCATCGGGTTTACGCTCGATGCTGATCCCAGGCCTGAATATGCCCGGCGGTTTCGGCGGTTTCGGTTTCGGCTCCGCCAGACTGCCCGGGGACAGGTTGGGGTGATTCTGGCCTGCCCTCCGTCGGTCGAATCCCCGCCTGACAGCAGTTATAAGCCCATTGGCAACTGATTGGTCGGGTTCAAAAAACGGCAAAGCTGTAGGATTTAACTTTAATCAAAATTAAATTTAATTGTATCAATGAGATACAGTTTAACAACCACAAAGGGAAACGAAGCTGATGCAGGCTCAATCATTGGCTTCGTTTTTTTGTCTTACTGGCAGAATATTGTTTTATTTCAATGACTTATACTGGTTTTAACCGCCAGGGAACGTCGTTTCGAATGATTGAAACATCTGTGGCACGGCCTTTGCACCAGGGAGGGCAAGAAGAAGTTACGTAACCTGATGTGAAATCAAGGGTTACTGGCTTTAAACCCAATTTTATTTACGATCTGGAAAGGATTTGAAAAATTGTATGAAACTTGTCAACTCACTCTCAGTGATCAAAACCTGCTGGTTGATGTGCGCGCTCATGGTGACGCTTGCTGGCAACACCGCTCCGCTCAAAGCGGCGATGGTGCAGGATACCCAGACAGCCGCAGTTTCAAAAACCAGTGCCCCAGCCGTTGCCAAAGAACGCAAGGCCAATCCCAACACCCAGTATGGAAAAGCCCAACAGGTGTTAAAAGGGGCAGGACTGTACCGGGGCGAAGTCACGGGCTACAAAAATGACGAAACAGTTGAAGCGTTAAAAGCCTATCAGCAGCAAAACAACCTCAAAGTCACTGGAACCCTGAGCAAAGAAACCAAAGACAAAATGGGAATCGTGGCTGGCGCCGACAAATCGGCAAAATAGAACTGGTCCTGATTGATCTTCGATCTGGTATCAAAATTTTTGTTTATCCTGTGTTGTCAGGGGCATGACCCTTTTCCAGAATATTGGAAAAGGGTCTTTTTTGATTGCCTGGAATTCATATTTTTGGATTTTCATTCATTATTCTGCAAGATAAGGTTGTTCACACTTCTTTAAGCTTGAGAAAGCTGGTTGTCTCTTGAGAAAGAGCAAGGATACTTTATTAATTTTAACTTAAGCTATTTTGTTGAAAATAAAATATTTTTAGTGAATATACTTGCAATAGATAGTTATTAAACCTTTGATTTGCCTGGATGGTCTGGCTACTGGCGTGAAAATTGCTTACTCACAGGGCATTCCATTTTTTTGAACCCCCCTTTAGCTTGCTCAAAACAATCAAAAAGAAAACACCCAGGCTGTAAACCAGCTTCTGCCTGCGAAATGCCTTGTTCCTTACCAGCATCAGTTTGTTTGGAGCAGGTTTAAGTTGGTTCCTTTTTTGCAGGTCAACAAACAAGAATTGACACGGAGGGATGTACAATGAAAGCAAAAGTTGTATCTTTGACACAGTCCCTGATTCTCGCCATCGGGTTGATATTGATCGGAAGCCAGGGAATGGTTTTCGCCCAATCTGCAACCGGCGGACTTCGGGGAACTGTAACTGATGAAAGCGGTGCCGTGCTCGCCGGTGCCGAAATCAAACTCAAAGGGGTTGATACCGGTGCTGAGGCGTCAACCACCACGTCCGGTGACGGCTTGTTTCGCATTCCGGCCTTGACTCCTGGTTTGTACAACGTGACGGTGGTTGCCGCCGGCTTCAAACGTGGCGAATATACCTCAGTTGCCATCAAAGTGGGGACTGATATCACCTTAAATGTCACGCTTCAGCCTGGCGGTGCCGATGAAATCGTCGAAGTTTCCGCCAGTGACAATGTGGTCTTGCAGCGCGACGTCTCGCAGATTGCCACCAACTTTGAATCGCGCAAAGTGACAGATTTGCCGATCAACACGGCTGGTGGTGGGGTAGACACGATTGCCTATCTTACCCCAGGTGTGGTCAATCCGCAGGATGCCGGATTTACCAATACCAACGGTGGCGGCGGGATTTCGTCCAATGGTGGACGGTCACGTTCCAACAACTTCAGCATTGACGGTCAGGATAACAACGACATTTCGGTGGCTGGTCCATCATTTGCCGTTGACAATGCGGATCTGGTCCAGGAATTTCAGATCATCACCAACAACTTCTCGGCTGAATATGGTCAGTCATCAGGTGCGGTCGTCAACATTGTGTCCAAAGGTGGCACCAATGAATTTCACGGCACGCTGTCATATTTCTTCCGTGACCGGAAGAACCTCGATTCATTGACCAACCTGGAACGCCGCCAGGGATTGAAAGATCCCCCGGCCCGGATTACCAACACCTTTGGCGCCACGTTTGGCGGACCGATTATCAAAGACAAATTGTTGTTTTTTGGCAGCTATCAGGGCATTCGGCAGGCCGAATCTTCCCTGCAACAGTCCACCGCTTCTGGATTGACCCCGACTCCGGCTGGTCTGCAAACCCTGTTGGGAATTGCGGATTCCAATATTGCGGGTGTCATTCGGGCCGCGGCCCCATTCAACATTGCCAATGGCAACCCGACGATTCGTCCTGACATTGCCACGCGATTCATTCCAGTGACCGTCAATGGCCGGACCGCTCAGGTTGAATTTGGCGCTATTTCCCGTCTGGTGGGGCAGCCGTTTGAAGAAAACTTTGGCACCATCCGTCTGGATTGGAACAAGAGCGAAAAACTGCGGATCTTTGGCCGCTATTTCTATTCCAAGACTGAAAGCGCCAACGCGACTGGAAATTTCCAGAATGGGTTCTTCGGTGATGTTCCGGCCCGCAGCCAGCAGGCTGGCGGTACGATTGTGTATCAAATTTCACCGAATGCGGTGAATGAAACCCGAATCAACTACAGCCGCATCCGCGTCTTCTTTGGCGGTGGCGGAAACAGCACGATTCCTTCGGCGAGTGATGCCGGTTCGGCAGTGGCGTTCTTTAACCTGCCGGCTGGTTTCCTGGATTGGGGTGTGGCGACCAACCTCCCCCAGGGCCGTATCAATGACAACTATCAGGTATTGAACAATTTCTCGTACATCGCCGGGAAGCACTCGCTCAAGATGGGGCTTGATATGAAGCGCCGGTTGACAGATTCGTTCTTCCTGCCGCTGCAGAACGGTCAGTTTAACTTCACCAATTTCAACAACTTCTCCAGCAATGTTGTGGCGTCGGGCAACGTCGCGTTTGGTAAAAACGTGGTGAACTTCCCTGAATTCGACCAGTTTTACTATTTCCAGGATGACTGGCGGATTCGTGAAAACCTGACCTTGAACCTGGGTGTACGCTATGAAAATAGCGGTCAGCCAATCAACGTGCTCAACGACATTACCCGTGAGCGTGAATCAAATCCCGAAACAGCGTTGTTCCGGCTGGATGTGCCGCTTGAAGATCGCATTGTGCGGCGCATTGACACCGACAAAAACAATTTTGCTCCACGTCTTGGATTTGCCTACTCACCACGGTTCTGGAAAAAGATTTTTGGCGACAGCAACACGGTGTTCCGTGGCGGATATGGGATTGCCTATGATCTGGCGTTCTACAACATCTTGTTGAACGTGCAGACCTCAACCCCGACCGTGTTTTTGGTGAGCGTCCCTGGTGGCACGGGTGTTGTTCCGTCTGATCCAACCGGGACCTCGGTTCGTGGCGCCCTGCAACGTCTGGCACCGCTCCGCACGCTGGATCCACGTCTGTTGAACCGAACCGATGTGGCACCTGATTTCCACGCTCCGTACACTCAGCAGTACTCATTTGGGATGCAGCGTCAGTTTGGTACCAAGACGATTGCTGAAGTGCGCTATGTCGGCACGACGTCAATCGGACAGTTCCAGTCTGTCAACGCCAACCCACGCATTGATGCGATTGCACGTGATTTTCCAGGGTTTTTGCCCTCTGGTGTGCGTCCATCGCCCAATGGCCGGTTGATCGCTGGCAACGGATTACTCCGGACCCGTATCAACGGTGCGACTTCAACCTATCACTCACTGCAAACGCGGTTTGATACTCAGGCGATCAAGGACCTGAACCTGGGTGTTTCGTACACCTTCTCAAAACAGCTCGACAATGCGTCCGAAATTTTCGGAACGTTCGCTGGCGGTGGAACCACGGCGTTTGCCCAGGATCCATTTAATACAACACGTGGTGAAAAGTCGTTTGGAGGATTCGATTTCCGCCATGTCTTTGCGTTGAACTTCCTGTATGACATCCCATTCTTCCGCGAACAGCGGGGTGTTGTCGGCAAATTGCTGGGCGGGTTCCAGCTTTCTGGAACCTATCAGGCACTGCCTGGCCAGCGCTATACGCCAGTTCAGTTCTTCTTTGGCAGCCCATACAACGATGGTGGATTTACAGCCGCCTTCAATGGTGCGGCTGAATCGCTGCGTCCATTCTATGGCAATCCAAATGCACCCGTTGGCACCGTGGCAATTGACCAGCAGACTGCCACTGATGTGTTTGGCTTTACCTCAACCTCGCCAACTGGTTACTTCCTGCTCAACGCCTTTAACCAGAACGGCGCTGAAGTTCCAGTCAGCGTCAATGATGTGCGCTTTATTGCCAACACCGGTGCCACGGCCCGGATGTTTGGTAGCCCATATGGCAATGTGGCACGCAACTCGGAAAAAGGTGACCGGACTTCAGTCGGAAACTTTGCGATCTTTAAGACCACCAATGTGACTGAAAAAATGAAGCTGCAATTCCGGGCTGAATTCTTTAACGTGTTTAACACCCCGAATCGGGGCGTGCCGGATCCATTCATTGATGATGCGGGAACAACCTTTGCTGATATCAATGAAAACAGTGGCGGACGCCGGACGATTCAGTTTGGGTTGAAACTGATTTTCTAAAGTTGCCAAAAACAAGAGTCCTCAATATCTTCTCTCCAGGAGGTGGTTCTGCCACCTCCTTTTTTTGATTCAGCC